>NZ_JAZFXT010000052.1:0-115533 GCF_036448855.1 Methylobacterium ajmalii | reverse complement strand
CGTGCCAGCTTTAACCGCTTGGCCGGCTGCGCTCGCCCGACCGGCTCCGCCGGCCAAGCTACCCGTGGTGGAAAGGCCCACGGTTCACTAACATTCCACTCGGGCCACCCCGTGGGGGCTGATCAGTGACCCGGCAGAAGCTGATGCTCGCTTCGGTCTCCAGATTGGAGGCCGTCGGAGCCGGGGCCGGAGGTGAAACCTTGTGACAGGCAGACCGGGGTTGGGCTGTCGGCCTTTACTCACCGCTTCCCGCCATCCAGGCGGCCAACGCGGACGGATGCCTACTCTCCGGACCCTTGGAGTAGGCGATCGTGTGGAGGTTCGGGGCTACCCGGTCCTCGCTCCTGAGCAAATCGGAAGTCCGAGTCGCCCTTGTATGCCGATGCCCTTCGGCGATTGACCCGGAGGCCTCATGTTCGCCTGGTTAGCGTCAGAGGCGCGGAGCCCATAAGGGGCTGGCGTTACACACATCCACTCCACAACGTAATTACAACATTATATTACAACACCGCACATAGTTCTGTAACAGGGCATTGCTGCAATATGCTTCATTTTTCATAGAGATGCGATAAGTTGACCTCGATATTAATTTTATTGACCGCCGCGTGCAGCTGGCGGAGAGAGATCCGTTTAGTGTAGCGCGCAGTCTCGCCGACTGTCGTATGACCAGTCACTCGATCGACGATTAGCGCCTGCACATCTGCTTCGAGCATAAGCGCAGTAGATGTGTGCCGATAACTATGGAAAACAAGCTTTTCCCGGTCTAGCCCTACCTCTCTCCGATATCGAGTGAACCATTTTGCAAAAGCATGGCCCAAACGTCCGTCAGCTCCCCCGGGCTTCAGCTCAGGAAATAGGCGCTTTTCGCCCTGCTTACGGAGAACGGCCACACGTTTGAGCAATCCAATACGGATAATTTCATCGTGTACAGGAACCCGGCGAATTGCCGTAGTGTTTTTGAGCATACGGCCTTCGCTTCGATTCAGCTCAAAGAACCAAATTCCTTCCTGTAATTTTATATTATCGAGGCTGAGCTGACAGATTTCCTCCTGCCGCATTCCAGAAAAGACTGCGATCAGAGGAAGCCAGAATTTTTCGTCACGTATTATGTTTGGGCCTGGCTCGGTGCGTTGCATTTCCGAGGCACACCCGGACCAGATCGGAGAACGAAAGAATTTGGAGAGTTCGTCCAACTCCCACTGGTCGCGCTGCTCTTCAGCCCTCTTACCGGCACCGAAACGAAACCCAAGAAAGATGTTATCACTCACTTCCCCCTTCGCCTGAGCTGTAACCCAGAACGTAGAGAGAGCCGAAAAGTGCCGCTTGATCGTTTTAGCCGTTATGGGCTTCTCGCATTCTGAAGCAGGCTTCTGACTGTAACATTCGATAATTTGATCGACGCGCATTCCTCGGTAAATAGCAGCCTTACCATAGTCTGAGGGAAGAAGCTGGATTTTTTCCTTAAATAGACCAGCCTCCTTGCGACTGTATTCATCCAAGGAGCGATCACCGCAAACATCGATAAAAAGCCGGAATGTAGCCCTCGCCTGGGCGGCGGACTGACGCTCCCATGCACCACCAGCAATTTGACTTGTCAGAAAAGGCTCAACAAGCGTGGAAAGCGGTGGCGTCTTCTCTTTCGAAGATTTTTCTGAACCAGTTGCCACTTCCACTGCTACGGGTGTCGGAGATGGAGTAGGGCCAGGCGCCTGTGCTAACGGGGCCGGATCTAACACCTGCCGGAGCAGCTTGTCCCTGGGCTCATAGTTGAAATCACCCGCATAGCGGGCCTGCAATGCCTCAGCTATATCCACACCCGCGCGCAGGACCGCCTGACGAGCGTGCTGCCAGTCCTCAACTGTTAGACTAGCACAGTCAATACCCTGCTTCTTCAGCATAATTTCAGTGACAAACATAGATTCGCGGAGCCGATTAGCAGCTAACGCCTTGCGAGCCGTAGCGGCAACTTCAGCATAATAGGCGCCGCGATTTTCAGCCATTTCGTCGTCAAGCGGGGGTAGACGCAAGCGAACTTCATTCTCCCGTTCCAGGACGGTCGAATAAAAATCCTGTACGAGGCGGGCGACCTGAATGTCCGTCAGCATGGGCGTCGCTCGCACAACGCCAAAAAGGCGCTCTGACGCGACATATAGCGTGGATGCATGCAGCTTGGCAGTCACACGGTCCACAGGACCAAGGCTGCGAGTGAGTTCGCGTCGTCCGATCCGATCGCGGAGATCGCCAGGGACGACACGTCGAAAATGCAGCACCCGGCCGCGACGAACAATGTTGGGAGGAGAGGTTGCCACGCTGCATGCCTACCGCCCAGAGGCGGACTTTGTAGCAGCGGATTGTAGCAACAGGCTCAATCCGCAGGGCGGCTGAGCGGTAAACTCTTCATTCAGAAGGGCTTAGGATCGTGGTTGGCTGGGGGACGTGGATTCGAACCACGACTAACGGAGTCAGAGTCCGCTGTTCTACCGTTAAACTATCCCCCAACGAGGCGGCGGCTGCTTCGGGTCCAGAGGAGCGTTCCGTCTGTCCGGGCTGGCCGGTCACCGCCTGCGGTGCGATGCTGATAGGCTGGTTCGCCGGACCGGTCAAGGCCTTCTTGCGCGTGTCGTCCAGCCAGGGCGACGGCCCGAGGATGGGGAGGGGAGAGGGGTACGGCCAGCAAGGTCTCGGCCGGTCCGGATGCGGGCGCGATCGCGTCACGATCGGGGGCCGAACGGTGACGGGGCGGTCGCGGTCGGACAATACGCAGGGCGATCACGGACGCGACCGTAGCCCGACCGGTCGCGGGCGGTCGTTGACCGGTCCCGGTTCGGAGGAGGGCGGCCGCGATACACAACTTTTCCTTGGAGGCTGCGGAGTTTCACTTGATGACTGCGCGTTTCGCCCGATATGCCTGGACGACTCGGACGATGCCGGGTTGCTCAGATCGGGGTGGAAGCTCGTGTCGGACGTCAACCTGGAGCAGCAGACTGAATTCGTCGGCCTCGCGGCCGACATCGTCTCGTCCTATGTGGCGAACAACAATCTTCAGGTGGCGGAACTGCCGGCTCTGATCGCCTCGGTGCACGCGTCGCTGACGGCGCTCGGCCGGCCGGCCGAGGCGCCGGTCGAGGAGACGCGGGTCACGCCGGCGCAGATCCGCAAGTCGGTCACTCCCGACCATCTGATGAGCTTCATCGACGGCAAGCCCTACCGCTCTCTCAAGCGCCACCTCACCTCGCAGGGCATGACGCCCGCCGAGTACCGCCAGAAGTTCGGTTTGCCGCACGACTATCCGATGGTCGCGGCGAGCTACGCCGCCCAGCGCTCGGCCCTGGCCAAGAGCCTGGGCCTCGGGCAGCGGCGCCGCGACGCCGCGGCGGCCGCCCGGGAGGAGGCCGTGCAGGACACCGCGCAGGAGGCGCCCCAGGCCGAGGCCGCCGTCGAGGCGGCGCCGGAGAAGCCCGTCCGCCGCCGGTCGCGCAAGGCGGCCGAGTAGGATGGAGCTCGCCAATCCCTGGCGTCAGCCGCGGGGGCGGCGGCTGCCGTCGCGCGAGCGGATGCTGCTGCTCCTGACCGGGACCGCGATCGGGGCGGTCGGCATCGTGCTGTCGGGCGCCGAGCTGCTGGGGCATTGGCTCGGATGACCGGTCGGCCGCACCGGCACGCGGGCGTGGCCGGCCTCGTCCTCGCAGGCCTGGCTTTGGCAGGGGCGCCCGCCGCGGCGCGGGAGACGGGCGCTGCGCCCGCCGCCGCGACCATCCGGGCCTGCACCGGCAAGGCGCTGCCCGAGTACCGGAAGGGCGCCTGCCTCGACGACGCCGCCAAGGCGCTGCGCGAGCGGCTCGCGGCCGCCGTCGAGCGCAAGCTCGCCGCCATCGCGGCGGTCGCCACCCGTACGCCGAGCCCCGGGAGCCTCGCCGGCCGCGAGGATGCGGAGAACTGGCGCAAGGCGTTCCAGGCGGCGCAGGCCGCCTGGGAGGAGTATTTCCGGCGCCACTGCGACAGTCTCTACGACTTCGACTACCATGGCGGCTCCGCGGCGGGGACGCTCGCCTCGGAATGCAAGATCCGGCTGCTCGCCGCCCGGATCGACGAGATCGGGGACGGGGCTGCGCGCCGCGACGGAGCACGCCGATGACGGCACCGCTGACCTTCGAGGACGATGTCGAGGCGCGGCTGGGCGCCCTCGAGCTGATCGTCGCCGCGCTGCTGCGCGAGCGCATCGCCCGAGACCCGGACGCCCGTGAGGCGGTGCTGGAGGAGGTCCGGCGCGAGGCGCGGGTGCCGGTTCCGCCGACCCCGAAGACCGAGGCGGCCCTCGCCAAGGCGCTCGCCCTCGCGGAGATCATCTTGGCGCCCTGACGGCCGCTCGTTCGGCGCCCTGACGGGCGTAGTTCGGCGTCCCGCCAGACACGGGTCGGCGCCTCCCCCGACCCGTCGGTCCGGACGGACGAAGGGCCGGTCCTTTCGGGCCGGCCCTTCTTTCTGTGTGCCATCGCGCCGGGCAAGACCGCCCGCTCGCGCGGGCGGTTTAGGCGTCAGTAGCCGTAGCCGTAGGACACGCAGGTCCCGTAGGCGTCGTCGTAATACGCGTAGGGACCGCAGCCCGCGTAGGAAACGCCGTAGCCGCCGCCGTAACCGCCGTAATAGCCGACGTTCGAGAGCCCGTAGCCGAGCCCGAGACCCAGGCCGACCCCGGCGAGGCCGTAGCCCAGGCCGCGCCCGTAGCCGCCGCGATAGCCGTAGCCGCGATACCCGCCATAACCGCCGCGGTATCCGCCGAACCCGACGCCCCGGTAGCCGCCGCGGTAACCGCCGAGGCCGCCCCGGTAGCCGGCTCCGAGGCCGACGCCCCGGTACCCACCGCCGAAACCCGCGCCCCTGTAGCCGCCGCCGAGCGCGCCGCCGCGGAACCCAGCCCCGCCGAAGCCGCCCCGGAAACCACCGCCGCCGAAGCCGCCGCCGCCAAACCCACCACCGTGGAAGCCGCCGCCGCCGCCGAAGCCGCCTCCCCGGAAGCCGCCGCGGGCATCGGCCCCGGCGGTGGACAGGGCGAGGGCGCCGGCCGCGAGGGCGGATGCGAGAACGAGATGCCTCATGGCACCACCTCCTGATCGTGAAGAAAGGGTTTCCTTCAGGGCCGGACAACGTCGGGCCGCTGGGGCGGTTCGAAGCCCTTTCGTCGCGCCTCGCCGGCTCGCGGGTTCGTGACCCGGCCGGGACCGCCCCGGGGACGGCGCCCCGGACCGCAGCGCCGCGCCGGGATCCGCCCTCTATCCCCGATGCGTGACCCGTGGCTCGCTCAAGGAGGGCCAGGGCTGGGCCGCCTCGAAGGCGCGCGAGGCCGCGAGCACCCGGGCATCGGCCCCCATCGGCCCGACGATCTGCAGGCCGACCGGCAGGCCTGCTTCCGTCAGCCCGCAGGGCACGCTCGCCGCCGGCTGGCCGGTGAGGTTGAACGGGTAGGAGAATGGCGTCCAGTTCAGCCAGTCGTCGCCGAAGGCGCCGCCCGGCGGCGTCAGGTTGTCGGCCGTGAAGGCCGGGGTGGCGAGGGCGGGGGTCAGGAGCAGGTCGTAGGTTTGATGGAACCGCGCCATCGCGGTGAACAGGGCGCCCCGGGCGTTGAGGGCGGCGACGAAATCCGGCGCCGAGATCTGCCGTCCGCGCTCGGCCGCCGCCCGCAGGGCCGGCTCGACGAGGCTGCGCTGGTCCTCGGGGATTCCCCGCAGCACGCACCAGGCCCCGACGAGCCAGATGCCGTTGAGGGTCTCGACCGGGTCGGCGAAGCCCGGATCGGCCTCCTCCACGGTGGCGCCGAGATCCGCGAAGGCCTTGGCCGCCGCCTCGGTCAGCCGCGCCACCTCGGGGTCGATGCCGGTGGCGTAGCCGAGGCGCGGGCTCCAGGCGATCCGCAGGCCCCGCACCCCGTCCTCGAGGCCGGCGAGGTAGTCCGGCGGTTCGGCGAGCGCGGCCGCCATGTCGCGGAAATCGGGACGACTGATCGCCTGCATCATCAGGGCGGAATCGCGCACGCCCCGGGTCATCGGGCCGAGATGCGCCACCGGCCCGAACGGCGAGGGCGGGAAGGCCGGCACCCGGCCGAAGCTGGGTTTCAGCCCGTAGATGCCGCAGAAGGCCGCCGGGATGCGGATCGAGCCGGCCCCGTCGGTGCCGATATGCAGGAGCCCGAGGTTGAGCGCCGCCGCCGCGGCGGCCCCGGCCGAGGAGCCGCCGGTGGTCTTCTGCGTGTCCCAGGGGTTGCGGGTCGGGCCGGTATGGGTCGAGTCGCCGAGCCCCTTCCAGCCGAATTCCGGCATCGTGGTCTTGGCGAGCGGGATGGCGCCGGCCTCGATCAGGCGGTCGACGATCGGGGCGTTCTCGGTCGCCGGAGCGTCCGAGGTGGTGAGCGAGCCGCGCCGCATCGGATGGCCGGCCCAGGCGATGTTGTCCTTGACCGTGAAGGTGAGGCCGTCGAGGGGGCCGCGGGGCTCGCCCTTGGCCCAGCGCGCCGCGGAGGCGGTGGCCGCCGCCAGGGCGCCGTCGCGGTCGACGAGCACGAAGGCGTCGAGGTCCGGTCCGTGGCGGTCGATGCGGTCGAGGGCGTCGGCCACCACCTCCCGGGGCGACAGGGTGCGGTCGCGGTAGGCGTGCAGCGTGGCGGTGCCGTCGAGGTCGCGGATCTCGGTCATCGAATCTCCCTTCGATCGCGTCACGCTGCCGGGTAGGTGCGCCCCTTCCAGGTGGCCACCCCCGCCCGGCGCGGGCGCAGGAGCGCGTTCCATTGCAAGGCCAGCGCCAACGCCACGGTGAGGGGATGGAGCGCGATCGTCCAGGGGTCTTCGCGGGTGGCAAGCGTGATCGCCGCGCGGGTGGCGAGCGACAGGGCGAGCGCGGCGGCGGCGAGCGGCAGGCTGCCGGCACCCAGCAGCGCCGCGATCACGAGCAGCAGCGGCAGGACGTGGCCGGCGCCGAGCAGCAGGGTCCAGACCGGGAGCGCCCGGGGCGTCGCCATGCCCTCGTGGGCGTTCTTCGAGAAGCCGGCCCAGGCCTGGGAAAAGTCAGTGTACATCCGGCAGGTCGCGAGGTCGGTGGCCGCCACGAGGTCGGTGGCGAGGCCGGCTCCGCGGAACAACCGGGCCAGGCGCACGCCGTCGTGCAGGCACCCGCGGATCGCCCCGTGGCCGCCGACCCGGCGATAGGCCTCGGCCTCCACCATCACGATCTGGCCGCAGGCCGCGCCGAGGCCGGGATCGGTCAACCGGCGCATCAGCGGGATCGGCAGGTAGCCAAGCAGCACGAAGTTGATCATCGGCACGGTCAGGCGCTCGCCCCAGGTGCCGGTGACCTGCCGCGGCACGCCGCTCACGAGGGCGGCATTCGCCGCCGCGCCCGCCAGCGCCGCGGCGCCGCCGGGGGCGAGGCGCACGTCGGCGTCGATGAACAGGAGGTGGCGCCCGGTCGCGGCCTGCCCGAGGACGTGGCAGGCGTGGTTCTTGCCGGTCCAGCCCGTCGGCAGGGGCGGCACCGCGATCAGGCGCAGACGCGGATCCCGCGCGGCGATCTCGGCGACGATCGCCGCCGTCGCGTCGGTCGAGTGGTCGTCGGCGACGATCACCTCGATCGGGACGCCGGTGCCGGCGAGCGCCGCCTCCAGGGTCGGGCGGATGTTGGCGGCCTCGTTGCGGGCCGGGATCAGGATCGACACGAGGCCGTCCGGCGCCGGCGCTTCCGAACGCCGGCGCAGGGCCAGGAGATTCGTCATCGCGAGGCCGGCCGGCAGCAACGCCAGGGCCAGGGCGAGGACGTCCAGGGCGAGGCAGGCCAGGATCGTCACGGCGCCCGGCCCTCGCGATGGCCGGCGACGAAGCGGCGCCCGGTCAGCATCGCCGTCAGCCGGTGCCAGGCGTCGTAGACGCCGCCGACGCCGCGCCGCCCGTCGACGAGCGGGGTGAAGCGGGCGGGATCGCGGCTGCGCACGTCGGCGCCGAGGCGGTCGAGGGTCGCGGTCAGGTCGGCCTCCAGGCGGGCGAGGCGCTCCGGGCGGGACAGGGCGAGGAGGTCGCGGGCTGGCACCGCCGGCCCGAAGGCGGCGCAGGCTTCCGCCCCGCGCTCCTCCCAGAAGGCGTAGTCGAGGGCGAGCGGCACCACCAGGGCGTCGGGGGCCAGCTCGGGCAGCCGCGCGACGCCGGGGCGCAATCCCAGCGGCCGCTCGCGCACGTCGCTGAAGCGCCCTTGCGCGGTGATCCACATGACGCGCCCCGGCCGCTCCAGGATCTTCCGCGACGCGGCCATGAAGGCGGCCGCACCGCGAGGCGAATCGAGGTCGACCCCGAAGGCGCCCATGCGGGAGAAGATCCGGTAGCGGGCGAGCATCGCGGCGTCGAACGGCGCGTAGCTCTCGGCCTCCGGATAGAAGCGCTGGGCGAGCAGGATGATGATCGCCGCGTCCCACCAGGCCGGGTGGTTGCAGTAGATCACCACCGGCCCGGAGGCGGGGAGCGCCGGCGCCGCCCCCCAGCCGGCGATGCGCACGGCATTGAGATGGCGCCGGGCGTAGCGGGCGAAGTACACGCCCATGAAGCCCCAGACGGCGGGGGAGCGGGCGGCGACCGGATCGGGCGGCAGACCGCGCCCGGACGGGCGGGCCCGCCCGCTCACGAGGCCGCCTTCAGGTCCTCGGCGGTACCCCGCGCGTCCTGGTCGAGGGCGTCGGCGGCGATCCAGCCCGACATCATCACCATCGGCATGCCCGGCCCCGGATGGGCGGCGCCACCCGCGAGGTAGAGGCCCTGCACCTCCCGCGAGCGGTTGCCGGGCTTGAACGCCCCCATGATCCGGCCGTGGGAGGCCAGCCCGTAGATCGCGCCGTTCAGCACCTTGTAGCGCGAATGGATGTCCGCCGGGGTCAGGTGGCGCTCGACGACGATGCGGTCCTCGATGTCCGGCATGCCGGCGGTGCGCTTCAGCTTGTCGAGGATCTTCTGCCGGTAAGCCGGCAGCATCTGCGACCAGTCATGGTGCGGGCGGAGGTACGGCGTGTGGACCAGCACGTAGAGCGCCTCGCCGCCCTCGGGCGCGACCGACGGGTCGGTGACGCTGGGTGCCGCGAGATAGGCGGTCGGGTCCGGCGCCGGTTCGCCCTTGCGGTAGATCGCGTCGAACTCCTCCTCGGGGTCGCGCGAGAACACGAAGTCGTGGTGGGCGAGGTGGTCGTAGCGCTTGTTGAGGCCGAGATACAGCACCACGCCCGAGCAGGCCGGCTCGAAGCTGCGCTTCTCGTAAGAGCGCCCGACCTCGCCGCCGACGAGCTCGCGGTAGGTGCGCACCGCGTCCATGTTCGAGATCACGCGGTCGTACGGCACCACGCCGCCGCCGACCCGCACGCCCTTGACGGCGCCGTTCTCGATCGCGACGCCCTCGACGTCGCTGTTGGGCTTCAGGGTCGCGCCGAGGTCGCCGGCGAGCTTCATCAGCCCCTCGGCCACCGCCCGGGTGCCGCCCATCGGGTACCAGACGCCGTCGGCGGTCTGCATGTGGGCGATGGCGCAGAGCACAGCCGGCGCGCCGTAGGGCGAGGAGCCGACATACTGCACGAAGTGGTCGAGCATCTGGGCGAGGCGGGCGTCGCGCACCTTGCCCCGGATGGTGCCGGCGACCGAGGCGTGCATGCGCAGCGAGAGCACGTCGCGCAGGGTGCCGGGATTGAGGTTGGCGCGGATGTCGATCGTGTCGAACAGGTCCTGCACCGGCTTCCAGAAGAAGAATTTTTCCGAGACGCCGTGCAGGTGCTCGGAGAGAGCCAGGAAGCGCTTGTAACCCTCGCCGGCCTTCTGGCCGGGGGCGAAGCGGTCCATCTCCGCCGCCATCGTGGCGACGTTCTCCATCAGGTCGATGCGGCTGCCGTCGTCGAAGAAGCAGCGCCATTGCGGATCGAGCCGGCGCAGGTCCATGTAGTCGTGCACCGAGCGGCCCGACTCGGCGAAGATCCGCTCGAGCACCCGGGGCACCGTCAGGATCGTCGGCCCCATGTCGAACCGGAAGCCGCCCTCGTGCAGGACCGCGGCCTTTCCGCCGATCCAGGCGTTCTTGTCGTAGAGGGTGACGTCGTGCCCGCGCGAGGCGGCCACGCAGGCCGCCGCCAGACCGCCCAACCCGCCGCCGACCACCGCGACCGAGGACCCCGCCATCACGTTTCTCCCGAGCGGGCGAGAGCGCCCGTTCCCGACAAGCTAGGCCCGGGGAGAGGCGGGTCAACGCGCGGGCCTCGGCGCAAGTTGCCGCGCCGGAGGCATGCCGTTCGGTCAGGGACCCCGGGACAACCGGGCGGGTTGACCCGCCAGAAGCGGCCCTGCGGCCGCACCGGAGCCCCGCCGCCATGATGACCGTTCTTCATAAGACGCCCCTCGTCCTCGCCGGCCTCCTCGGCCTCACCCTCGCCGGCCCGGCTTTCGCCCAGCAGGCCCTCGACATTACGGTGAGCCCGCGCGCCGCGCCGGCCGACCCGCTCTCGACCGGCAGCGTCCGGCCGCTGCGCCCGAACCCGAACGTGACGCCGAGCAACCCGATGGGCGTCGTCGGCTTCGACGGTCCGCCCGGCGGCACCACCAGCGTGATCGGCGACGATGGACCGCTGCCCCCCGGCTCGCCCGCCGCGACCCCGGATGCGCCCTTCGCCCGGCCGTGAGGCGAACGGCTCGGACACCCTTGGCGAGGTCGACCGGCCCGCGACGTTTTCGCCGGGGATCCGGTTGACTCGCCACGCCGCCGCCGGGTAAGTCACGCGCCTCCGCACGGGCGGTGCTCCGCATCGCCCGGCGTCGGCGTTCGCCCAGGGTGGTCTCCATCCCGGACGGGCGCCGCGAGCCCGTTTTTCCATCCGCGCCCGGGCGTTCCGGCGCACCGACGTGAGACCAGACCGATGAAGATCCGCAACTCGCTGAAGTCGCTCCGCGGCCGGCACCGTGACAACCAGCTCGTGCGCCGCAAGGGCCGGGTCTACGTCATCAACAAGACCCAGAAGCGCTACAAGGCCCGCCAGGGCTGAGGCGTGGGTGGCCTGCTGCGGGAGATACCGCGGCAAGCCATCGCGTTGACGGGACCGCACCGGCGCCGGACAGTGCCGGCATGCGCCGTCTCTCTCTCTCGATCTGCATGACGGCCGGCCTCCTCGGAGCGCCGGCCTTCTGCGTTCTGGCGACCGCCCCCGCCGCGACGGCGGCCCCGGAGGCGTCCCGCAAGGATGCGCCCAAGGAGGCCCCGAGGGCGCCCGTCACCCTCGACGACCTCTTCGCCCGGCTGAAGGCGGCCAAGGACGACGGCGAGGCCCGCGGCGTCGCCCAGCTGATCGAGCGCCGCCTCGACCGCTCCGGCAGCGACACCGTCGACCTGCTGGCGAGCCGCGCCGCGGAGGCGATGCAGGCCAAGGACTATCCCCTCGCCGTCGAGCTCCTCGACCGGGTGACGGTGCTGGAGCCCGGCTGGGCCGAGGGCTGGAGCCGGCGCGCCACCGCCTTCTTCCTGCTCGAGGACCAGGCGAGCGCGCTCGCCGACCTGCACCGCACCCTCAGCCTGGAGCCGCGCCACTTCGAGGCCTGGGCGGCGCTCGCCCACATCTACATGGCGAGCGACGACAAGGGCCGGGCGCTCGCCGCGTTCCGCCGCGCCGAGGCGATCTATCCCCGCATGGGCAAGGTCCACGAGGCGATCGAGCGCCTCGCCCCCGACGTCGACGGCCGCGACCTGTGACCGACCGGCCGCCGCGCCGGTCCAGAGGACGGATCTCCCGCGTGCTGACCCTGATCGCCGGCCTCGTCGCCGGCACCGTGCTGGCGCTCGTCGCCGCGGGCCTGCTGGCGACCTGGATCATCACCCTCGTGGTCGAGGCGCGCTATCCCCCGGCGGGCCGCCGGGTTGCGGTCGAGGGCGGGCACCTCGCGGTCATCGAGGCCGGCCCGGGCGAGGGCGCGCCGAGCCGCGGCACGGTGGTGCTGCTGCACGGGGCGTCCGCCAACGCCATGGACCCGATGCTGGCGATCGGCCGGCGACTCGCCGGCGACGGCTTCCGGGTGCTCTCCTTCGACCGGCCCGGCTTCGGCTACAGCGACCGCATCGCCCCGGACGCCGCCTCGCCGGCGGTGCAGGCCCGGCTGATCGCCGAGGCGCTTGCGGCGATGAAGGTCGGCCCGGCCCTGGTCGTCGGCCATTCCTGGTCCGGCGCGCTCGCCACCGCACTCGCCCTCGACTTTCCCGAGCGCGTCGCCGGCCTGGCCCTGCTCGCCCCCGTGAGCCATCCCTGGCCCGGCGGCTCGGTCGGGGGCTACGCCGCCTGGTACCGCTCGCTGCCCGGGCGGATGCTGCTGAACCTCGCCACCTACACGGTCGCGGCGCCGCTGGGCTTCGCCACCCTCGACCGCTTCGCCGAGGTGGTGTTTCGCCCGCAGGGGCTGCCCGTGGGCTACCTCGACGGGGCGAGGGTGCCGCTGATCCTGCGCCCCTCGACCTTCGCGGCGAATCTTCGCGACCTCGACGGGCTCTACGCCTTCCTGGAGCGTCAGAGCCCGCGCTACCCCGCCATCACCGCCCCGACCGTGATCGTCGCGGGCGACATCGACCCGGTGGTGAAGACCGACATCCACGCGAGAGCGCTCGCCCGCGAGGTGCCCGGCGCCCGGCTCGTGGTGCTGCCGGGTGTCGGCCACATGCTGCAATACATCGCCGCCGACACGGTGGTGGCGGAGATCGAGGCCCTGGCGGCGCGCGAGCGGGTGGGGGCGGACTAGAGCATTTTCCGACGAAGTGGAAACCGGTTCGTCGGAGAAAATGCGACAAAACAAATGCTTAGAGAGCTTCGCGATTGCAACGCGATCGTGAAGCTCTCTAGCCCCCGATCCCGTCGCGGCTCTTCGCGCGCGGCCCGGTCACGCCTTCGCGGCGTGCTCCGGCGTCACGGTGGCGATCCGCACGAGGTTCGTCGCCCCCGGGGTGCCGAAGGGCAGGCCCGCCACCACGATCACCCGGTCGCCGATGCCGGCGAAGTTCTCCCGCACCGCGAACTTGCAGGCGCGGAACGACATGTCGTCGATGTCGCTGGCGTCGTTGGTGACGATCGGGTGGGTGCCCCAGGCGAGCGCGAGGCGCCGCGCCGTCTCGCGCTTCGGGGTCAGCGCGATCACCGTCGCGTCGGGCCGGGCGCGGGCGAGACGGAGCGCCGTCGAGCCGGAGGCGGTCCAGGCCATCACGGCCTTGAGCCCGAGCGTGTCGGCGATCTGGTGGGCGGCCGCCGCGATGGCGTCGGAGGCGGTCGATTCCGGCTGGTTGCGCTGGGCCGCGATGATCGACCAGTAGATTCCGTCGCGCTCGACCTGCTGGGCGATGCGGTCCATGGTCGAGACCGCCTCGATCGGAAACGCGCCCGACGCGCTCTCGGCCGAGAGCATCACCGCATCCGCCCCCTCGTAGACCGCGGTCGCCACGTCCGAGACCTCGGCCCGGGTCGGTACGGGAGCGGAGATCATCGATTCGAGCATCTGCGTCGCCACCACCACCGGCTTGCCGAGGCGGCGCGCGCCGCGGGTGATGCGCTTCTGCACGCCCGGCACCTGCTCGAGCGGCATCTCGACCCCGAGGTCGCCGCGGGCGACCATCAGCCCGTCGGCCACCGCCATGATCGCGTCGAGGGCCGTCACCGCCTGCGGCTTCTCGATCTTGGCCATCACCAGGGCGCGGCCCTGCGCCACCGCCTTGACCTCGGCCACGTCCTCGGGCCGCTGCACGAACGACACCGCGATCCAGTCGGCGCCCGCAGCCAGCCCGGCCTCGAGGTCGAGGCGGTCCTTCTCGGTCATCGCCGCGACGGGAATCGTGGTGTCGGGGAGCGACACGCCCTTGCGGTTCGAGATCTTTCCGCCGGTGACCACCCGGGTCACCGCCCGGCCGGGCGCGACCTCGGTGACGACGAGGCGCAGCTTGCCGTCGTCGACGATCACCGCGTGGCCGGGCTCCAGGGCCGACAGGATCTCGGGATGGGGCAGGTGGACCCGGGTCGCGTCGCCAGGCGTCGGGTCGTCGTCGAGGACGAAGTCCTGGCCGTTCTCGATCATCGCCGCGTCGGCGGCGAAGCGGCCGACCCGGAGCTTGGGGCCCTGGAGATCGACCAGCACGGCGATCGGCCGCTTCAGCTTCTGCTCGATGCTCCGGATCGTCGCCACCCGTTCGCTCAGCCGCTCGCGCGGCAGGTGGCTCATGTTGATGCGAAACACGTCGGCGCCGGCGGCGAACAGCGCCTCGATCACCGCCGGGTCCTCGGAGGCCGGGCCGAGGGTCGCGACGATCTTGGTGCGGCGGGCGCGCTTCATGGGTGTGTCGTCCGAGGGTGTGCGATGGGCGGAGGGTGGACCGTACGGAAAGCCGGTCGGTGGCCTCGGGTCAATTGGCGATTTTGGGTCGGGGGCAAGGGGCGGGCGGCCTAGCGGAACCGTGCGGAGACGAAGCACGACCGACGCGCACGGAGCGTGAGCGAACCGTCGACGGTGCCCGGCCAGCGCCAGAACGTGCCCTGGAGCCCTTCGCCCAAGCCGGGTTTTCGTATACACTCAGACGATGCTGTTCAGCTACGACGAGCCGAAGCGGCAGGCAAACCTGGCAAAGCACGGCTTCGACTTCGCGGAGTTCGAGGAGGCATTCGATTTCGACCGCTACGCCGTCCTGCCGGCCAAGCCCAGCCCCACCGGCCGCACCCGGCACAAGCTGGTCGGCACGTGGTACGGCGTGACCGTTGTCGTGGCGATCGTCTCTCCGCTCGGCTCGGAGGCGATCGACATCGTCAGCATCCGTCACGCCGCCCGTAAGGAAAGAGCCATCTATGACGCGCTCTAGGCACGCTCCAGGCTACGTCCCGAATCCGAATTATTCCCAGGAAGATTGGGACGAGGTGTCCGATAACCCGCCTCTGACGGACGAGGAACTGTCCCGGCTTCGGCTCGGGCCGGAAGGACTGCCTCCGGATCTCGCGGCTGCCTTCAGAAATCGCGGCGGACGCCCGAAGGCCGACGCGAAGCGCGTTCCGATCTCGCTACGCGTCGATGCCGAGGTGCTGGCCGCGTTCAAGGCGACGGGGCCGGGCTGGCAGACCCGGATGAACGAGGCGCTGGCAAAGGCGGCGCGCAAGTTGCGGGCGGCGTGAGGGCCGGCGATTCGATCTGAGGTTCCGCCGCGCCTTCGAACCGATCACTGGCTGGTGGTGGCCGGCGGGCCGCACGCGATGGCGCTACGGACGCCTCGGGGGCTGAAGTGACGGAACTCGGGATCTACGTCTACGTGGCGCTTTCCATGGTCGTCCTCGCCACGGGCTACGGCGCGATGCGTCTCGACGAGCGCGAGACGAGGCAGGGTCACGGCAAGCGATGAGACGCGGTACGGTCCGCGTTCCGTGAATGCCGCCAAGCCCCGCCCCCGATCTCGCAAGCCGCCTCTCACGGCCCCGCCCGCCCAGGATCGGTGAGCTGTATCGTCCAGCTCTTCTGCTCCCCCGTATCGACCTCGAAGAAGCCGTTGCGGTCGTAGCCGCGGGCCAGGCAATCCTCGACGCCCCGGATGGTGAACTCGCGGTCGCGGGTGCACATCAGCGAGCGGCCGCTCCACTCGCCGCCGCGGTCGTAGTCGACCGCGAAGACGTAGTAGTAGCGGGCGGCGAGCGCGCCCTTGAGCAGGGTCTCGCAGCCCTTGGCCGAGAGGTTCCACCAGCCCTCCGTCACCCAGCCGCCGGAATCCCGGTAGCCGAGCGCGATGCCGATGCGGCTGCCGGTCATGTTGCACATCCGCAGGTCCGCCCGCGCCGGCCCGGCGCCCATCAGGGCGAGGAGCGGGAGCGAGAGCAGCGCGGCGCGGCGGAGGGAGGGGAGGTCAGCCAACCAGGATGATGCGGAGGTCATTGACGTTGGTGCGGGTGGGCCCGGGGCGGACGAGGTCGCCGATCCGGTCGAAGAACGGGGTCGAGTCGTTCTCTCCCAAGCTCGCCCGCGCGTCGAGCCCCGCCGCCGCCGCACGGGCCAGCGTCGTTGGATCGATCATCGCACCGGCCGGGTCGGTCGCCTCGCCGCGGCCGCCGTCGGTGCCGTCGGTATCGGCCGAGAGCGCCGCGATGCCGGGGGCGCCGTCGAGGGCGAGCGCCAGCGCCAGCGCGTATTCCTGGTTCGGCCCGCCCTGGCCCTCGCCCCGGATCGTCACGGTCAATTCGCCGCCGGAGATCAGCGCCACCTTGCGGCCCGCAGCCGCCATCTCGCGGGCGAGGGCGGCATGCGCCGCCGCGACCTCGCGGGCCTCGCCCTCGAGGTCGGCCCCGAGCAGCACCGGCTCGTAGCCGGCCGCTTGCGCCGCCGCGGCGGCGGCCTCGATGGCCTCGACCGGCCGGGCGATGATCCGGAACTCGCTGCGGGCGAAGGCAGGGTCGCCGGGCTTCGGGCTCTCGTTGGCGGGGTCGTTCAGCAGCGCCTCGGCGGAAGCGGGCAGGGGGATGCCGCGGCGGGCGCAGATCGCCCGCGCGTCGGCGAGCGTCGTCGGGTCCGGCACCGTCGGGCCCGAGGCGATCACCGCGGGGTCGTCCCGGGGCACGTCGGAGATCGCCAGCGTCAGGATGCGGCCGGCGTTGCGGGCGGCTCCCGCCAGGCGCCCGCCCTTGATCCGCGAGAGGTGCTTGCGCACGCAGTTGATCTCGTCGATCGCCGCTCCCGAGCGCAGGAGCGCCCGGGTGATGCCCTGCTTCTCGGAGAGCGTCAGGTCGCCCGCCGGCGCGATCCAGTTGGCCGAGCCGCCGCCGGAGAGGAGCACCAGCACGAGGTCGTCGGGACCGGCGGAAGCCGCGAGGTCCAGCGCCCGTTGCGTCGCCGCGATGCCGGCCTGGTCCGGCACCGGGTGGCCGGCCTCCACCACCTCGATCACCCCGGCCGGCTCGCCGTAGCCGTGGCGGGCCACCGCCAGCCCGGCGATGCGGGCCGGGTCGACCCCGTGCGCCCGGTAGTGCCGCTCGGCGAGCGCCGCCATGCTGGCCCCGGCCTTGCCGGCGCCGAGGATCACCAGCCGCCCGGCCGGCACGGGGGGCAGATGCGGCACCAGGCAGCCGCGCGGATGGGCGGCGGTCACGCCCGCGTCGAGCAGGCGCAGCAGCAGGGCGCGGGTCTCCGCGTCGGGGGTCTCCGAGGGGGAGGCGTCTCGGTGGGAGGCATCGGTCACGGGGGGCGGCTCCTCTCTGGGCGGCGATCACGCCGGGCTGTCGGTCACGGTTCGAACCGGCTTCGTACCGGTCTCGTTCTCGTCTGTTAGGGTGAGGTCGTCCGGGCGCGCCGCGGCCGCGCGACCGCGATCCCGGCCAGGATCAGGCCGCCGCCGAGCCCCTGCAGGGGGCCGAGCGCCTCGCCGAGCACGAGCCAGGCCAGGAGCGCGGCGGCGATCGCCTCGAGGAAGATCACCAGCGAGGAGAAGCCCGCCGGCAGGCGCCCGAGCGCCACCGAGAGCAGCCCCTGGCCGCCGGCATGGCTGATCAGCGCGAGCGCCAGGAGGCCGGCGGCGGCCCCCGGGGAGCGCGGCAGGACCGGCCGGGTCTCGAGGAGCGCGACCGCGCCGAGGAGCACGAGCGCGGTGACGCAGGAGGCCACGAAGGTGACGCGGGCGGCGCCCATTCCCCGGGCGCGGGCGCGCTCCACCGTGAGGAAGTAGAGGGCGAAGAAGAGCGCGGTGATCACCCCGTCCCGGTCGCCGGCGAGGCGGCTCGGATCGACCTGGACCGACTGCCCGACCAGGGCGGCTCCGCCGAGGAGGCACAGCGCCAGGCCGGCGAGCGTGCGCCCGGCGGGCCGGCGGCGCAGGCCGATCCAGGCGAACAGCACCACGAAGACCGGCGCCGTGGTGGCGAAGAAGGTGGCGTTGGCCACCGTGGTGCCGAGGATCGCGAGGTGCCAGAACAGGAGGTCGCCCGAGAAGGCGAGCCCGGCGAGCAGCGCCGAGGGGGTGATGCCGCGGCGCAGGTGCGGCGCCCGCGCCTCCTCCCAGCGCATCCAGCCCCACAGCACCGGCAGCGCCAGGGCGACGCGCCAGAACGCGCTGGCGAACGGCCCGACCTCCGGGCTGACCACCCGCACCAGGACCGGCGACAGGCCCATCGCCACCGCGCCGGCGACGAGGGCGGCGAGCGCCGGGCCGAGATCGGCGGTAGCCGGCGGGCCGGCGGCCGGGGCGCCGGCGGCGAGGTCGGGCAGGGGGGTGCGGGACATCGGCGGGCCTTCGCGCAGCGCGCTCCCGGAGCGGGGGAATCGTCGGTCGCGTCCGTCACTATGGCATGTCGCGCCCGGCGTCACCGTGGCGCACCGATGGAGGCCGCCCCGCCATTTGGGTATGGAGGACGGCCGGATCCCGCCGCGCGCCCTCGGGCGCGGCCGGGCTCCTCCCTCGTCTCCCCCCAAAAAGACCGATCGCCCGGATGACCGCCGCTCCTTCCCCCCGCCACCCGCCCCAGCCCGTCGAGACGGTTCCCGGCGATCCCGGGTGCGGCCTGCTGCTCCTGTGCGACCACGCCTCGAACGCGGTACCGCCGGACCTCGACAACCTCGGCGTCGCCGCGCCGCATTTCGAGCGGCACATCGCCTACGACATCGGGGCGGCGGCGGTGACGCGCGCGCTCGCCCGGCGTCTCGGGGCGCCGGCCCTGCTCACCACCTTCTCGCGCCTGATCATCGATCCCAATCGCGGCCGCACCGACCCGACCCTGGTGATGCGCCTCTCCGACGGGGCGATCGTCCCGGGCAACGCGCGGATCGGGCCCGACGGCGTCGCCGAGCGGCTGGCGCGCTTCTACGACCCCTACGACCACGCCATCGACGCCGCGGTGGCGGCCGCGATGGAGGCCGGCGCGCCGCCCGCCATCGTGACGGTGCACAGCTTCACCCCGGCCTGGCGCGGGGTGGCGCGGCCCTGGCAGGTCGGCATCCTGTGGGACCGGGACGACCGCCTCGCCGGCCCGCTGATCGCAGGGTTGCGCGCCGACCCGGCCGGGTTCACGGTCGGCGACAACCAGCCCTACGGCGGCGGCCTGCCGGGCGACACGATCGACCGCCACGCCATGGCCCGGGGCCTGCCCAACGCCCTGATCGAGATCCGCCAGGACCTGATCGGCGACGCGGCCGGGGCGGAGGACTGGGCCGCGCGTTTCGCCGCCCTGCTGGGGCCGTTGGTCGCCCGCGCTTGACCGGACGGGCGCACGCCCCGACTTCCCGTTCGCACTGGCCGAGAGGAACTTCCGATGGACGGCATCGACGACACCACGCGCACCGAGCTCGAGGCCGCGGTCTTCCGCCGCCTGGTCTCGCACCTGCAGGGGCGCACCGACGTGCAGAACATCGACCTGATGAATCTGGCGGGCTTCTGCCGCAACTGCCTGTCGAACTGGCTGAAAGACGCTGCCGACGCCCGCGGCCTGGCCCTCACCAAGGACCAGAGCCGCGAGCACGTCTACGGCATGCCCTACGACGAGTGGAAGGCGCGTCACCAGAACGAGGCGACCCCCGAGCAGGCGGCGGCCTTCGCGGCGCGGGCGGAGAAGCACTGAAAACTTCCGCCGGCGCCGGGGGGAGGGCGAGGCGCTCCGGAGCCTCGCCCGGCCCCGGTCGCGCAAGAACTCGGTAAGGTTGCGCATCTATCAAGATCCGGGAAGGCGTGCCGCGAAGGCCGCCATCCGTCAGTGGGTTGGGGTGCCTGATGGCCGCGTCCGCCCGCGGCGGCACCGGACCCGTCGGCAAGGAGATTCGTGAATGAACGCGCACAGCATGCCGGATGCCGACGTCGCCTCGTCGGGCGTCGCCGCCGAGGAGCTCAAGCAGTTCATCGAGCGCATCGAGCGCCTGGAGGAGGAGAAGGCCGGCCTCCAGGGCGACATCAAGGACGTGATGCTGGAGCTCAAGGGCCGCGGCTTCGACGTGAAGGCGGTCCGCACCATCCTGCGCCTGCGCAAGAAGGACCATTCGGAGCGCCAGGAGGAGGAGGCCATCCTCGAGCTCTACATGCAGGCCCTCGGCATGGCGTAGGCCCCGTACGGGACCTCGGGGCCCGGGCCGGGCCTGAGGGCTCGCGCCGCTCCGGCTGGCCCGCCGGGATGCGAGGCGCGGATCGGTTCTCTCTCCGCGGAGAGGAGACGATCCGCGCTCGTCCCGTTTCGGGCGCTCACCGCCGTATCACCCCGCCGATACGCCCGCGCGGGGAACCAGAGCCGCGGGCCCGGACGTTCGGGACGGATGGAGACCGCGATACCCACGACGCCCGACGCCACCCCTCGTGCCGCCGCGCCCATAGCGGCGCCCCTCGGCACGTCCTCGGCGGCCGAGGGCTTCCGCTACGCCGACCTCACCCCGGCGACGGACTTCCTGAGCGTGCTCGACGACGCGCAGTACCGCCCCGTGCCGGACGGCTGGTGGGTGGCGGTGACCGACGTGGTCGATTCCACCGGTGCCATCGCGGCGGGGCGCTACCGGGCGGTGAACTTCGCCGGGGCGGCGGTGATCGCCGCCCTGCGCAACGCCCTGGACCGGCGTGAGCTGCCGTTCGTGTTCGGGGGCGACGGGGCGAGCGTCCTGATCGCGCCCGACGAGGAGGCGGCGGCCCGGGCGGCGCTCGCCGCCACGGTGGCCTGGGCCCGCGACGCGATGGCCTTGAACCTGCGGGCCGCCCTGGTGCCGGTCCGGGAGATCCGCGCCGCCGGCCACGCCGTGGAGGTGGCGCGCTACGCGCCCTCGCCGGACGTCGCCTACGCGATGTTCATGGGCGGGGGCCTCGCCTATGCCGAACGGGTGCTCAAGCGCGGGCTCCATGCCGTGGCGCCGGCGCCGCCCGGCACCCAGCCGGACCTCACCGGCCTGACTTGCCGGTTCGAGCCGGCGCGCGCCCGGCACGGCCTGATCCTGTCGGTCCTGGTGGTCGCGGCCGACGGCGCCGACCGGACGGCGGCCCGCGCGGCGATCGCCGACGTCGTGCGGCTGGCCGGCGAGGCGCCGGCCCGCGGCCACCCTCTGCCGCCGGGCGGGCCGCGCCTGCGCTGGCCGCCGCCGGGCCTCGCCCACGAGGTGCGGGCGCGGGGACCGCTCAAGGGCTCGCTGGCCTTGCGCCGCCTGCACGTCCTGGGCGCGACGCTGGTCGGCCACCTGATCTTCCGCCTCGGCCTGCGGCTCGGCGGCTTCTCGGCGCCGCGCTATCTCGACGAATTGGTCGCCAACACCGACTTCCGCAAATACGACGACGGCCTGCGCATGACCCTCGATTGCAGCCCCGACCTTGCGGCGCGGATCGAGGCGCGGCTGGAGGCGGCGGAGGCGGCAGGCCTGGTGCGGTTCGGCCTGCACCGCCAGGGCGCGGCGCTCACCACCTGCATCACCCCGGTGGCGGCGTTGCGCGACCACGTCCACTTCGTCGACGGCGAGGACGGGGGCTATGCCCGGGCCGCCCAGGCGCTGAAGGCCAAGGATGCCCTAAAGGCCAAGGACGGCGTGAACGCCCCGGACGCCGAGGGCACCGCTCAGGCCAAAGACGCCTTGAAAACCGGGGACGCGGCGAGCAACCTCGTCGACGGCGTGCCACCCGTGGCAGAATCGGCCGACGCCGTCATGCGCGGGGCGGCGGTTTGAGGCACGAGCGTGGCCGCGCTCCGCGCGGGCTGGCGATCGGTCGCATCCCACCCCTGCGTCATGAGAAGGGACTTGGTGAGGAGACTCACCGTATATCCCGCCTTTCCGATTCGAACTGGAACGAGCCTCTTTGGAAATGAACGACGCGGTGTGGACGGCTGAGGCGACCGAGAAGGCGGTCGCGCTGTGGATCGAGGGACATGACCCGGCGGAGATCGCCGGCGTGATCGGCACGTCGGTGGCCGACGTGATCGGCCGGGTGGCGCAGGCCGCCCTGGCGCGCCAGCAGGCCAAGGCAGCCGCCCAGACGGCGGCCGCCCAGCCCAAGCCGGAAGCCCCGGCACAGGCCGTCGCTCTCGCGAAGGCGGAACCGGCCATCAAGGTCGAGCCCGCCCGGAGCGAGGCCGCGAAGGCCCAGGCCGGCACCGAGCCCGCCAAGGCCGCTCCCCGGATCCTGCCGTCGCGGATCCTGCCCTCCACCCTGCAGCCCGCGGCGGCCGCCCCCGCCAGGGTGCACGTCTCCAAGGCCGAGCCCACCCGAGCCGAACCCGCCAAGGCCGAACTCGCTAAGGCTGCCCCGGCGGCCGCCGCGAAGCCGGCCCCCGCCAAGGCGCCGCAGGACAAGCCGGTGGCGGCCAAGCCGGTCGTCACCAAGCCGGTCGTCGCCGACAAGCCCGTCCCGGCAAAGCCGGCCGCCGAGCCCGCCCGCGCCGAGGCGCCGGTGATGAGCGCGCGCGCCCTCGAGGAGGCCACCCGGGCGTTCCTCGCCGCCAACAAGGCGCCGGCGCCGGCCCGCAAGGCCGCGCCGGTCGCGCGGGCCGCGAGCCCCGCCGCGGCGAAGCCCGCGGTCGCCGCCGCGCCGGTCGTCAAGCCGGCCGCCCCGCAGCCCGAGGCGCCGCGGGCGCAAGCCCCGCTGCCGCGCGCCGTCGAGGCGCCGGCGGTTCGCGAGCCCGCATTCCAGGAGCCCGCCGCGGCGCCGGGGCTGATGGCGCCCCCGTCCGAGGGCAGCGTCGTCGCCCTGCCGATGTCCCGCCGGGTACCGGCGGCGGCGGCCGATGGCGGCGAGGGCGTGCTGTTCCTCAAGGCCGGCCTCCTCGACTGCACCTTCCCGCTCTGGGCCGACGGCGACGGCACCGCGATCGAGACCAAGCGCGTCTGCGGCTGCCGCGTGCTCACCGGCAAGCGCTGGTGCCGCACCCACTACGCGACGGTGTTCGAGCCGCCGAAGCGCCCGATGCGGGCGGCCTGATCCGGAGCCGGACCCCGCGGCGCGGGGCCCGGTCATCGATCATCCGGGCAGCAGCACCATCACGTCGGGCTCGCGCCCGGTGGCGAGGGTGCCCTGGACCCGACGGCCCTCGAGATCGACCACCGCGATCCGGTCGTCCTCCAGGGCCGCGAAGGCCAGCGGGCTCGACGGGTGGCGGGCGAGCGCCACCGGCGCAGCCCCGAGCGGCACGACCGCCATCTCCTTGAGTGCGGGATCGAGCAGCGACAGGCTCTTCTCGGCGTAGTTGGCCAGGATCAGGTCGCCCTCCGGCCCGCAATCGACCCGCACCACGTCGCCCCGCGTCGGCACGCTGCGGGTCACCGTCATCGCCTCGGTGGCGAGCGCCGCCAGCGTCGCGCCGCGGCGGTGGGCGACGTAGAGCGTCGCCTCGTCCGGAGAGAGCGCGTTGCCCTCCGGCCACGGGCCGGTGGCGGCGATGCGGGGCGCCTCCGCGGGCGCGAAGGGCCGCACCCGGCTCACGGTGTTCGACAGGATGTTGGCGACGTAGGCCGTCTCGCCGTCCCGCGACAGCGAGAAGAGGTGGCCCTTGATGCCGCCGGTCGCCACCGCCCGGTCCGGCCGCTCGGCCCGCTCCGGCGCGTCGATGCCGAGGAGCACGTCGCGGTCCTCGCTCAGCACCATGAGCCGGTCCCTCGCATCGAGGCGGATCCCGTGCAGGCGCCGGAACGGCCCGCAATCGATCGTGCGGGCGAGGCTGCGGGCGGCGAGATCGACGACGTAGACGGCATCGCCCCCCGGGCCCGGCGTGGTCGAGGACTTGGCGCCGTAGAGCGCCACGTAGGCGCGGGTCCCGGCCCGGTCGACGACGAATTCGTGCGGGTACTCCCCCGGCAGCTCGACCCGCCCGGTGCGCCGGCCGCTGGCGAGCTCGTAGAAGCTCAGGGCGTGGTCGCCCTTCTCCATCACCAGGAGGGTGTCGGACCGGCCGGCCGCGCCCTGCATGGGTGCGGCTTGCACGGGCGTGCCTTGAGGGGCCGCGCCCTGCGCGCGGGCGGCGCCGGTCAGCGGTCCGAGGGCGAGGGCGGCGAGGCCCGACAGGCAGAGACGGCGGTCGATGGCGGGGGGCATGGCGGTTCCTCGATCGTCCCCGACACAACCCCGCCGTCGCGTCACGGTTCGCCCCACCCACGCGGCGGCTCGCCTGGACGTGGCGGGTGCGCCACACCGGCCGGCGAACAGGGCCGGATCCACCGGAGGTCGCAGCCCCGTCATGGAATAACGCGCAGCCTCCGGCATATCAGCCGCGAGGAGCCGGCCATGTCTCACCGCAAACGCCCGCCGTCGCGCCCGTCCTGGCCGATCGCCGTTCTCCTGCTCGCCTGCTGCGCGAGCCTGCCCGCCGGCGCGGTCGAGGGCCCGCCCGGCCCCTTCGGCGAGACGCTGACCATCGACGAGAAGGGCATCACCCTGAAGTTTCCCGACGACGCCGCGACCCTGCGGATCGGCGGGCGGCTCCAGCTCGATTTCGGCACCGGGCGGGTGCAGCAGCGCGGCTTCGGCACGGTGTTCGACACCCCGATCGCCGTGCGCCGCTCCTGGATCGAGAGCTACCTGACGCTCGGCAAGGAACTGGAGCTCGCCTTCCAGTACGATTTCGCCGAACCGAACCGGCCGATCAACGACGCGGTCGTCGCCTACAAGGGCTTCCAAAACGTCATCGTGGCGATCGGCAACATGAAGGAGCCGTTCAGCCTCGACCAGCTGATCTCGGACAACAACACCCTGTTCACCGAGCGCTCGCTCGCCGACGCCTTCGCGCCGGCGCGCAACTTCGGCTTCGCGATCGGCACCCACGGCGAACGCTGGACCGCGGTGACGAGCGTGTTCGGCGGCAACATCAACAACGCCGCCATCGGCGACCAGGGCGTCGCCTCGACCACCCGCCTGACCTACGCGCCCTACCTGAGCCAGGACGGCAACGACGTGCTGCATGTCGGAGTCGCCGGCAGCTACCGCTCGCTGCCGAACGACGGCAGCGCGCTCACCCTGTCGAGCCGCTCCGAGGCGTTCCTGTTCGCGCGCCAGTTCGTCAACACCGGCGCCATCCGCGACGCGGCGAGCATCGGCCGCATCGGGCTCGAGGCCGCCTGGCAGGCCGGGCCGTTCCGGCTCCAGGCCGAGTACATCCTGACCGAGATCGGCCGCTCGGGCGGGGCGCCGTCCCTGACCTTCCAGGGCGGCTACATCCAGGCCGGCCTGCTCCTCAACGGCAAGGGACGGCGCTACGCGATCGCGCCGAAATACGCCACCGAGTACGCGGTGTTCGGCGGCGTGGAGGTCGAGGAGGCGCAGCGCGTCAGCCGCGGCGGCACCGGGGTGTTTGAGCTGGGGCTGCGCTACAGCGCCATCGACCTCGAGGACCGCGCCATCCGCGGCGGCATCGAGCAGGACTTCACCGCCGGCGTGAACTGGTACCCGGACCGCAACATCCGCTTCGTGTTCGACTACGTCCGCTCCCACACCTCGCCCTCGCCGGCGAGCCTGAACTTCAACCGCCGGACGATCGACGCGGACGCGTTCATCGGGCGGGCGCAGCTCTACTGGTGACGGATTCCGCGACCGGGGAGAGCGGCGATCGGCCGTCCCGCATTCGATGGGCCTCGACGGCGACCGACGACGGATCCTGCCGGCCCCGTTCGGGACCGGGGATCCTCGCGCAAAAGCGCCGGTAGGGACCAGCACCCATCGTTCGTCGGATCCATCGGGCGGACAGGCGGCGCGAGCGCGCCTCGTGCCTCTCGGCACCCCTGCCACGTCGTGAGCTCATCACGCGCTCTGCCCGGCCCGTCCCTCAGGGCTCACGTCGGCCCGTCTGGCGCCGCGATCCGCTGCACGGCCGCGACCGCCTCGAAGGGCGACAGGGCCGCGCTATCGACGACGAAACGCGGCCGGTCCCACGGCTCGTAGTCGAGGCGCAGAATCATGTCCCACGACGGTAGGACGAAGCCGCGAATGTCGGAAACCCGCCCCTCGACACGGCGGCGATGCTCTTGCGCGTCCGAGCACACGACCTCGACCTCGATCAACCGCACGGCGGCCCGGGTCGCCACCGCCCGCCACCCCTCGCGGCTGGCCGCGACCGGGTTGACGCAATCGGCCACGACGACCCGCCCCTCGCCGAGATTCGCGCCCGCGAGCGCCTGGGCCACCGCGTAGCCGGACGCGCCGACAGGGCCCGCCAGGACGCCTGCATCCCGGATCGCCTGCTCGATGATGTCGACGCGCAGATGCGTCGCCGCGAGGGTTTCGGCGACGGCGCGGGAGATCGTCGTCTTTCCGGTCCCGGGCAGGCCGGCGAACACGATCAGCATGGCGCAGGCTCGCGATGGTGGAAGGCGGACGCGGACCGCTCGTCGACCTCGTTGTACCACGTCGACCAACGTCGGGCCGGTAGCCTGCCCTCCGGATCGTTGCCCCTTGCCCGCCCGGCTGGACGAATGCCCCCGCAGCCCCCACCTACGCCGCAGTACGACGAAGACAGCCTGCCCGGAGAGACATCCTTGGCCAACGACGACGCGGGGGGCGCCCCCCGCATGCATGCGACGACGATCCTGATGGTGCGCAAGGGCGGCCGGGTGGTGATCGGGGGCGACGGGCAGGTCAGCCTCGGCCAGACCATCGTCAAGGGCAATGCCCGCAAGGTCCGGCGGCTGGCCAAGGGGTCGGTGATCGGGGGGTTTGCCGGCGCCACCGCCGACGCCTTCACGCTGTTCGAGCGGCTGGAAGCCAAGCTCGAGCAGTATCCGGGCCAGCTCACCCGCGCCTGCGTGGAGCTCACCAAGGACTGGCGGACCGACCGCTACCTGCGCCGCCTCGAGGCGATGATGCTGGTCGCCGACAAGGACGTGAGCCTGCTCCTGTCGGGCGCCGGCGACGTGCTGGAGCCCGAGGGCGGCGTGATGGCGATCGGGTCGGGCGGCAACTACGCGCTCGCCGCCGCCCGGGCGCTGGAGGAGCAGGAGCTCGACGCCGAGGCGATCGTGCGCCGCGCCATGCGGATCGCCGCCGAGATCTGCGTCTACACCAACGGCAGCCTGGTGATCGAGAGCCTGGACGCCGCCTGACGGCGGACCGCCCGGACCTCACCTCCCTCGCACAGGGCCGCGGGCCCGCCAGAAGAGCCTCATGACCACCTTTTCCCCCCGCGAAATCGTTTCCGAGCTCGACCGCTACATCGTCGGCCAGGGCGACGCGAAGCGCGCGGTCGCGATCGCGCTGCGCAACCGCTGGCGCCGCCAGCAGCTCCAGGGCCCGCTCCGCGAGGAGGTAGCGCCCAAGAACATCCTGATGATCGGCCCGACCGGCTGCGGCAAGACCGAGATCTCGCGCCGCCTGGCGCGGCTCGCCGGCGCGCCGTTCCTGAAGGTCGAGGCGACGAAGTTCACGGAAGTGGGCTATGTCGGCCGCGACGTCGAGCAGATCGTGCGCGACCTCGTCGAGATCGGCATCGGCTTGAAGCGCGAGGAGAAGCGCCGCGGCGTCCAGGCCCAGGCCGAGGCCGCGGCCGAGAACCGCGTGCTCGACGCCCTCGTCGGCCCGACCGCGAGCCAGGCCACCCGCGACGCCTTCCGCAAGCGCCTGCGCGCCGGCGAGCTCGACGACAAGGAGGTCGAGCTCGAACTGGCCGGCGGCGCCCCCCAGGGGATGCCGATGTTCGAGATCCCGGGCATGCCGGGTGCCGCCATGGGGGCGATCAACCTCGGCGACATGCTCGGCAAGGCGCTGGGCAACCAGAAGGGCAAGCCGCGCCGCATGACCGTGCGGGACGCCCACGGGCCGCTGATCAACGAGGAATCCGACAAGCTCCTCGACCAGGACGGCGTGGTGCAGGAGGCGCTGCGCGACGTGCAGGACAACGGCATCGTCTTTCTCGACGAGATCGACAAGATCTGCGCCCGGGAAGGGCGCTCGGGCGCCGACGTCTCGCGCGAGGGCGTGCAGCGCGACCTGCTGCCGCTCATCGAAGGCACCACGGTGGCGACCAAGCACGGGCCGGTGAAGACCGACCACATCCTGTTCATCGCCAGCGGCGCCTTCCACGTCTCGAAGCCCTCCGACCTGCTGCCGGAGCTGCAGGGGCGCCTGCCGATCCGGGTCGAGCTGAGCCCGCTCACCGTCGACGATTTCCGCCGCATCCTGACCGAGACCGAGGCGAGCCTGACCAAGCAGGCGGTCGCCCTGATGGCCACGGAGGGCGTCACGATCGACTTCACCGCGGACGCGATCGACGCGCTCGCCAAGGTCGCCGTCGACGTGAACTCGTCCGTCGAGAATATCGGCGCGCGCCGGCTCCAGACGGTGCTGGAGCGGGTGCTCGACGACGTGTCGTTCACCGCCCCCGACCGCTCCGGCGAGACGGTGACGATCGACGCGACTTACGTCCGCGACCGGGTCGAGAGCCTGGCGCAGAACGCGGATCTGAGCCGGTTCATCCTCTGATACGAGATCCGGAAGATCGCTTCCGGATCTTGTATCAGCAGCCGGCGCGGCGCTTGAGCGAAGCCGAAATCCGCATCGCGCGGCAATCGATCGGATTTCGCATGAACCGGGCCGCCCGGGTGCCCCGGCGCCCGGGCGAACCTCCAGGGCGGGTCTCGCCAGCACGGCCGTCCCCGCATAGGGTCGGACCGGATCCTCGAACGACGTGACACGAGCCCGATGCGCTTCACCGGAACCGAGAACTACGTCGCCACCGGCGACCTGACCATCGCGGTCAACGCCGCCATTACCCTGGAGCGGCCGCTCCTCGTCAAGGGCGAGCCGGGTACCGGCAAGACCGTGCTGGCGGAGGAGATCGCCCGGGGCCTGGGCGCCCCGCTGCTGACCTGGCACATCAAGTCGACCACCAAGGCGCAGCAGGGCCTCTACGAGTACGACGCGGTCTCGCGCCTGCGCGACTCGCAGCTCGGCGACCCGCGGGTCTCCGACATCGCCAACTACATCCGCCGCGGCAAGCTGTGGGACGCCTTCACGGCGCCCGAGCGGCCGGTGCTCCTCATCGACGAGATCGACAAGGCCGACATCGAGTTCCCGAACGACCTCCTGCTCGAGCTCGACCGGATGGAGTTCCACGTCTACGAGACCGGCGAGACGGTCCGGGCGGCGCGCCGCCCCATCGTCATCATCACCTCGAACAACGAGAAGGAGCTGCCGGACGCCTTCCTGCGCCGCTGCTTCTTCCACTACATCAAGTTCCCGGACGCCGACACGCTGAAAGCCATCGTCGACGTGCACTATCCGGGCATCAAGCAGCGCCTCGTCGAGGAGGCCCTGCGGGTCTTCTTCGAGGTGCGCGAGGCCCCCGGCCTCAAGAAGAAGCCCTCGACCTCCGAGCTCCTCGACTGGCTCAAGCTGCTGATGGCCGAGGATATCGGCCCCGAGCAATTGCGCGAGCGCGACCCCCGCAAGCTGATCCCGCCGTTGCACGGGGCGCTCCTGAAGAACGAGCAGGATGTCGGGCTGTTCGAGAAGCTCGCCTTCCTGAGCCGCCGCGAGGGACGCTAGAGCCATGCGCCGCCTGATCCTCCTGCGCCACGCCAAGTCCGACTGGCCGGACGGCGCGTCCGACATCGACCGGCCGCTCGCCCCGCGCGGGCGGGAGGCCGCCCCGAAGATCGCCGCCTACCTGGCGGCGGAGGGCCTGATCCCCGACCGGGTGCTGGTCTCGCCGGCCCGGCGCACGCAGGAGACCTGGGACCTCGTCCGGCCGGCCCTCGGGACCGTCCCGGACGAGACCGTGCCGCAGATCTACGAGGCGCCGGTCTCGCGTCTCCTCGACGTCGTGCGGAGCATCCCGGACGAGGTCGCGACCGCCTTGATGATCGGCCACAATCCCGGCTTCCAGGACCTCGCCCGGCTGCTGTCGAAGCCCGGCGACGCGCGCCGCGCCCTGACCAGGAAGTACCCGACGGCGGGAATCGCGGTGATCGACCTGCCCGCGACGGCGTGGGGCGAGGTCGAGGCCGGGGAGGGCGAGGTCGAGCGGTTCGTGACGCCCAAGACCCTGGGGCACGGCGAGGACGAGTGAGGGCGGGCTGCGGCGAACCGGATCGCCCCACGGCCGTTTGTGAGAGCCGAGCCGCGACCGGAGACCCGTGGGCCCCGTGATCCTCACCGCCTTTCTCGCCCTGAGCCTCGCGGCCGGTCCCGCCGCGCAGGACGCCGCCGGCCTGGCCCGGGACGGCGCGACGCGCTTGTCCGACGGGGTCCGGGACGGGCTCGCCGCGGCCGCCGCCCTCGCGGCACCGGCGCGCGAGGCGCCGGTCTACCGCCCGGAGGCGCGGGCGGTGTCGAACTGGCGCGGCGAGACCAGGGACGGGCTGATGCCGCTCTCGCTCGCCTGGACCGCCTGGGCGGCACCGGCCGATCCGGCCTTCGTGGCGCGCTGCGTCAAGCTCAACAACTACTGGTGCATCAAGCGGGCGCGCTGGGACGGCGAGATCGGCGGCGACCAGGAGGGCCATACCGGCTTTGCCACCGCCGGGCACGGGGCCGACGCCGCCGTGTCGCTGCTCCGGCGCTATTACGGCGAGTACGGGCGCCGCTCGGCGCTCGCCATCGTCCGGCGCTGGGCTCCGGCGGAATGCGCGGGCCCGGTCGCGTCCCGCGCCGCGCCGGGGCACACGGCCGCGGTCCCGGCCTCCCCGGTTCTCGCCGCCCTGGCGCCGCAGGGCCTCGGCCGCACCCTGCGGGCGCGCTTCCTCGCCAGCCACGGCCGGGGCGGGGCGCCCCGGCGGGTCGCTCGGATGCCCCGCCCGGCGGCGCCCGCCCGCCCGGTCGCCGGCAACCCCTTGCGAGTCCAGCCCTGGTCGGCGCTCGCCCGGATGCAGGGCCGGCCGCGCCGGCCGGTGCGGGCCGTCACGGCGGCGGCGCTCCCCACCATCGCCACCGGCATCGGCGAGGCGCCGCGCGCCACCGGCTCGACCGGCGGGTCGGTCGAGCCGGGCCGGATCCTCGACGGCGCGCGGCTGGCCGCGGAGGCCGCCGCCCTGCCGACGCTCGCCGCCGTGCCGGCCTCGTCGCTGCCGCCGGCCTTGCGCCCGCCCGCGCCCCTCTGCGGCTCCGACGAGGTCCGCATCCAGGCCTATGCCGCCCGCATCGCCGGCAGCGTCGGCGTCAAGCCCGGCGACGATCTCGAGCTGTTCACGGCGGACGGCCGCGCCACCCCGCGCCTCGCGCCCGTCCTCCTGGCGATGTCGTCGGTCGAGCTCGGCGCGCTGCGGGCGAGCCCGGCCCTCGTCGCCGCGGCGATCGCGCGGGCGGATGCGGAGCGGACGGCCGCGCGCCGGCAGGCCGAGGCCGGCCCTCCAGCGGCGCCCTGAGCCCTTGCGGAAGCCCGCTCCCCGCGCCACCTCCCGGACCAGACCAAGCGAGAGCGTATCCGCGTGCCGCCCCTGACCGATTTCGCCGCGCGTGCCGGCTCCCTCGTCAAATCCGTCACGGAGGCCACGCGCTCCCTGGCCGAGGCCTCGAACGACCTTCTGGTCCAGCCGACGGTGCGCCTCGGCGTCACCGGCCTCGCCCGGTCGGGCAAGACGGTGTTCACCACCGCGCTCGTGCACCAGCTCACCGGCCTGCACCCGCTGCCGGCCTTGCGCGCCTCGCAGGAGGGGCGCCTGCGCCGGGCCCGCCTGGTGCCCCAGCCCGACGACGCGGTGCCGCGCTTCTCCTACGAGGATCACCTCGCGGCGCTGACCGAGGCGCGGCGCTGGCCGCGCTCGACCGACCGGATCAGCCAGCTGCGCCTCGAGATCGACTACGAGCGCAAGAGCGGCTGGCGCACCGGACCGGCGAGCCTGATGGTCGACATCGTCGACTACCCGGGCGAGTGGCTGCTCGACCTCGCCCTCATCGAGCAGACCTACGAGGGCTGGTCGCGCGAGACGATCGTCGCCGCCGAGCGCCCCGGCCGGGCCGCGATGGCCGCGCCCTGGCTCGCCTCCCTGCGGGCCCTCGACCCCAACCAGCCCCTCGACGAGGTCGTGGCCGAGCGGGCGAGCGAGGCCTTCACCACCTACCTCGCCGCGGTGCGCGCCGGCCCCGAGGCGGTGGCGACCACGCCGCCGGGCCGCTTCCTGATGCCGGGCGACCTCGCCGGCTCGCCGGCGCTGACCTTCGCGCCGCTGATCCTCGACGGGCCGGTCAACCCCGACAGCCTGGGCGGCCTGATGCAGCGCCGCTTCGAGGCCTACAAGAGCCGGGTGGTGACGCCGTTCTTCCGCGACCATTTCCAGCGCATCGACCGGCAGATCGTGCTGGTCGACGTGCTGGCCGCGGTCGATGCCGGGGCGGCGGCGCTCGCCGAGCTCGAGGAGGCCCTCGACCGGGTGCTGATGAGCCTGCGGGTCGGGCGCAACACCGTCCTGTCGCGGCTCTTCGCACCGCGGGCCGACAGGATCCTGTTCGCCGCCACCAAGGCCGACCACCTCCACCACGCGAGCCACGACCGGCTCGACGCGCTGCTGCGCCTCCTCGTCGCCCGTTCCCTGCGCCGCACCGAGGCCGCGGGCGCCCATGTCAGCACCCAGGCGCTCGCCTCCGTGCGCTCGACCCGCGAGACCGTGGTGCATGACGGGCCGGCGAGCTTCCGGGCGGTGGCCGGCACGCCGGAGGCCGGCGAGAGCATCGACGGCGAGACCTTCGACGGCGAGACCGAGGCCGCGATCTTCCCGGGCGAGTTGCCGGAGCGGCCGGAGGCGGTGCTGGAGGGCGCGGTGACCCCGGGCTCGCTGCGCTTCCCGCGCTTCCGCCCGCCGGCCGTCCCTCGCGATGCGCTGGGCCGCCCGGGTCGCCTGCCGCAGATCCGGCTCGACCGCGCCCTGAACTTCCTGATCGGCGACCGCCTCGCCTGAGGGCTCTTCCATGACCCAGCCGCCTCCCGCAAAGCCCCGGGCCTTCCGCCTTCCCCCCGCCGGCGCGCAGACCGCCAGCGCGCCGCCGCCCGGCAGCGAGACGGCGCTTCCCGACGGGATCCGGGTGGTGGAGGAGCCGTTCGAGATCGTCGAGGCCGCCGACGGCATGCCGGTCCCGGTGGCGCCGCGCTCTCGCGCACCCTGGGCGACCCTGCTCCTCTCGGCCCTCGGGGGGCTGGCCTCGCTGGGCATCGGCCTCGCGGTCGAGCGGCTGATCGCCGACCTGTTCTCCGCCGCGCCCTGGCTCGGCATCGTCGCGCTGGTGCTGCTGGCAGTGGCCGTGGTGGCGCTCGCCGCCATCGTCTGGCGCGAGGTCGCGGGCGTCCTGCGCGAGCGCCGCATCGAGGCGCTGCGGGGCGACGCCCTCGACGCCCTGCGCTCGCGCGACCACAGCGCCGCCAAGGCGGTGGTGCGCAGTCTCTCGGCCCTCTATGCCGGCCGCCCGGCGGCCGAGGCGGCCCGTGCCCGCCTCGCCGCCCTCGACGATCAGATCCTCGACGTCGAGGACCGGCTCGGCATCGCCGAGGCGGAACTGCTGCGATCCCTCGACCGAGCCGCCAAGGCCGCGGTCGCCGATGCGGCCAAGCAAGTGTCGGCGGTCACGGCACTGAGCCCGCGGGCGATCGTCGATGTCGCCTTCGTGATCTTCGCAGGCGTCCGGCTCCTGCGCCGCATCGCCACCATCTACGGCGGCCGGCCCGGCCTGTTCGGCTTCCTGCGCCTCGCCCGCGCGGCGCTCGCCCACCTCGCCGTCACCGGCAGCGTCGCGGTCGGCGACAGCCTGGTGCAGTCGGTGCTGGGTCTCGGCGTCGCGGCGCGGATCTCGGCCAAGCTCGGGGAGGGGGTGCTCAACGGCCTGATGACGGCACGGTTCGGGCTCGCGGCCTTGGCCGTGTGCCGACCGCTGCCCTTCACCCGCGAGCCGGCGCCGCGGCTGGGCGACGTGGCGGGGGAACTGCTGCGTGGCGGCGGCGAGGGGGAAGACCGCGAGGCGGCACGGTAGCCGGTCGGCGGTCGCGCCCGGGAATCCCCACGTCGCGAAGCGCGTCGCATCGCTCCGCGATCAGTGCTTTGCTCTGGATACAGTCACTGGCATCAGATGGAGCTGTATTGTCCCGGGCCCGGGGGCGTGTTGAAACACGAGGGCGAGCGGGGGATAGCCGATGCCCGCCTCGGTCTCGCCGCTCGCCCACTGCGCGCACCAGCCGCCTGACCCGACACAAACAGCCTCCGAGAAACCCGGGGCGGTTCAATCGGGGACGCCGAGACCGCGACCGCCCACCTGATCGGTGGTCGCCTGCGCGGTCGTGCGGGCGAGAAGGCGGGGCGCGGGGAGCCCAGATCCGCTATGACGGCGCCGATCGAGCGAGCCGGGCCCCCCGGCTTCGCCCTCGTCCGAAGTTCACGGGCAAGCCATGCTGAAGACCGGTTCGAACGCGCCCATCGAAGACGACAAGAGCCTCGAGCGCGCCCTGGGCCATCAGGTCCGGACGCTGCGCCGGGAGCGCGACCTCTCGCTCGCCGATCTCGCGGCCGCGGCCGGCATCTCGCACGGCATGGTCTCGAAGATCGAGAACGGACAGATCTCCCCGTCGCTCGCCACGATCAACGCCCTGGCGCGGGCGCTGAACGTACCGATCACCACCCTGTTCGCCGCGTTCGAGCAGAGCCGCGACTGCTCTTACGTGCGGAAGGGGACGGGCGTCGTGATCGAGCGGCGCGGCACCAAGGTCGGCCACATCTACGAGCTTCTCGGCGCCGGCATCCGCGGCGAGACCGTGCTCGAGCCCTACCTCATCACGCTGGAAGAGGACGCCGAGGCCTATACGGGCTTTCGCCACGCCGGTGTCGAGTTCATCTTCATGTTGAGCGGGGAGGTGCGCTACCACCATGCCGGCCAGGACTATCACCTGAAGCCCGGGGACGCGCTGCTGTTCGACGCGGAGGCACTGCACGGGCCGCGTGAGCTGATCGAGCGGCCGATGACGTATTTGTCGATCATCGCGTATCCGCGGACTTAAGGACCTTCGGGCCTGTCCCTGGCCTCGGCCGTTCGCTGCCGCGCCGCGGTTCCAGCCGCCCGCCGTCGTTCGGCCCGGGACAGCTCGTCCGCCCCGGCAAAGCCCGTCGCCGCGGCGATCTGCGCCGCTGTCAGCGCCGTCTCGCGGCGCAACTGGCGCGCCCGGTCGAGGCGCACGCCGAGATAGTGCCGGTGCAACCCGTGCCCGAGCCCGTCGGCGAACAGGCGCTCGAGCTGACGCACCGAGACGCCCGCGAGCGCGGCGAGCGTCGTCCGGGCCAGGGGGGCCTCCAGGTTGGCCTCCATGGCGGCGAGTACCCGCAGCAAGCGGGGATCGCGTACGCCGAGGCGCTGGCGCAGGTCCATCCGCTGCGGGCTCAGGCCCTCCCGGATCCGGTTGTGCAGGAACCAGTCGCTCACGCCGGTTGCGAGGCCCGGGCCGTGGTCGCGTCCGATCAGGTGGAGCATCAGATCGAGGGCGGCGGTTCCCCCCGAGCAGGTGACGCGGTTGCCCGCGATCTCGAACAGCGAGCGGACCACGTCCGCCTCGGGAAACTGCTCCTCAAAGGCCGGCACGTGCTCCCAGTGCACGGTGCAGCGGCGGCCCTCGAGCAGGCCGGCCCGGGCGAGGAAATAGGGACCGCCCGAGATCCCGCCGATCACGGCGCCGCTCCGGGCGAGATCGCGCAGCCAGGCCGAGAGGGCGGGATCGTCGAAGGCGGCCGGGTTGCCGCCGGCGCAAACGAAGACCCGGTCGGCCCCCGGGGCCGCAGCGCCGACCGCGACGTCGGTCGGAATCGCGATGCCGCTCGAGGCCCGCGCAGGGCCGCCCCCCGGTGCGGCGTGCCACCAGCGGTACAGATCGGCGCCCGACAGGGTGTTGGCGGCCCGCAGCGGCTCGACCGCCGCCGCATAGGCCATCAGCGGGAAGTCGGGCACGAGCACGAACCCGATCGTCCGCCGGACCCGCTCCGTCCCGCCCGCGATCGCCGCTCCCGGTATCGTCGCCAAGGGCCGCCTCCGAGGGACACGACGAGGATTTCGGCGCGATTTGCCGGAAATGCGTCGCGAAATGCAAGCCGGGACGGCCTGGATGCCGGCTATCGAGGGGCGGTCGCCCGGCGCTCCCGACAGGTTCCCCGATGCACTTCTCGCTCCTCAGCGTCCTAGGCCAAGCCCTGCGGGGGCAGCGGGGCTGGACGCCGCACTGGCGGGATGCCGGCCCGCGCGACGCGTACGACGTCGTCATCGTCGGCGGAGGCGGCCACGGCCTCGCCGCCGCCTACTACCTCGCCAAGGAGCACGGCATCACCGACGTCGCCGTGCTGGAGAGGAGCCACGTCGGCTCCGGCAATGTCGGGCGCAACACCACGATCGTGCGCTCGAATTTCGGCCTGCCCGGCAACATCCCGTTCTACGAGCGGTCGATGAAGCTATGGGAGGGGCTGGAGCAGGACCTCAACTACAACGCGATGGTGAGCCAGCGCGGGGTGCTGAACCTCTACCATTCGGATGGCCAGCGCGACGCCTATGCGCGGCGCGGCAACGCCATGCGGCTCGCCGCCGTCGATGCCGAGCTCCTCGACCGCGAGGGCGTGCGGGCGATCGTCCCGTTCATCGATTTCGACAATGCGCGCTTTCCCGTGAAGGGCGGCCTCCTGCAGCGCCGCGGCGGCACCGTGCGCCACGACGCGGTCGCCTGGGGCTACGCCCGGGCGGCGGACGCCCGCGGCGTCGACATCGTCCAGAACTGCGCCGTCACCGGGATCCGGCGCGAGGGCGGGCGCGTCGTCGGCGTCGAGACGAGCCGCGGGCCGATCCGGGCGAGGAAGGTCGCCCTTTCGGTGGCGGGGTCGTCCTCGCTCGTCGCCGCCATGGCGGGCCTGCGCCTGCCGATCGAGAGCCACGTGCTCCAGGCCTTCGTCAGCGAGGGCGTGAAGCCGTTGATCGACGGCGTGATGACCTTCGGGGCCGGTCACTTCTACATCAGCCAGTCGGACAAGGGCGGCCTCGTCTTCGGCGGCGACATCGACGGCTACAATTCTTACGCCCAACGCGGCAACCTCGCGACGATCGAGGACGTGATGGAGAGCGGCATGGCCCTGTGGCCGGGGCTCGGCCGCCTGCGCCTGCTGCGCCACTGGGGCGGGATCATGGACATGTCGATGGACGGTTCGCCGATCATCGACCGCACGCCGGTGGACGGCCTCTACCTCAATGCCGGCTGGTGCTACGGCGGCTTCAAGGCCACGCCCGCCGCCGGCTTCTGCTTCGCGCACCTCATCGCCCGCGACGAAGCCCATCCGGACGCCGCCGCCTTCCGCCTCGACCGCTTCGCCACCGGCCATCTCATCGACGAGAAGGGCGTGGGCGCGCAACCGAACCTGCATTGAGGACCGGCACCGATGCGCATCCGATGCCCGTATTGCGGCGAGCGCGACAACGGCGAGTTCAGCTACCGCGGCGACGCCGCGCCGCGGCTCTCCGGGAGAGATGCCGACACGCCGGAGGCCGTGCACGACGCCGTCTACCTGCGCGACAACCCGGCCGGCCCGATCGACGAATTGTGGTTCCACGCCGCCGGCTGCCGCGCCTGGCTCGTCGTCACCCGCGACACCAGCAGCCACGCCATCGCCGCCGTCGTGCCTGCCCGCGCCGTGGCCCGCGCGCGGCAGGAAGGAGACGCCGCATGACCGCGCTCGCCCTCGCGCGCGCCGACGCGCCCGCCGCCCCGGCATCCGCGCAGCCGCAGCGGGTCGCCGGCGGCCTCATCGACCGCACCCGGCCTCTCGCCTTCACCTTCGACGGACGCCGCTACGGCGGCTTCCACGGCGACACCCTAGCCTCGGCGCTGCTCGCCAACGGCGTTCGCCTCGTCGGCCGCTCCTTCAAGTACCACCGACCCCGGGGCATCCTGTCGGCGGGCTCCGAGGAGCCGAACGCCCTGGTCGAGCTGCGCGGTGGCGCCCGGCGCGAGCCCAACACCCGCGCCACGGTGGCGGAGCTCTACGACGGCCTCGAAGCCGCGAGCCAGAACCGCTGGCCGTCGCTCGCCCTCGACGCGCTCGCGGTGAACGGCCTCGTCGGCCCGGTGCTCTCGGCAGGTTTCTACTACAAGACGTTCATGTGGCCGGCGGGCCTGTGGGAGAAGCTCTACGAGCCGCTGATCCGCCGCGCCGCCGGCCTCGGCCGGGCCGCGGGCCAGGCCGATCCGGACTGCTACGACCGGACCCACGCCCATTGCGACGTCCTGGTGATCGGCTCCGGTCCGGCCGGCCTCTCCGCGGCGCTGGCAGCCGGGCGCGCCGGCGCCCGGGTCCTCGTGGTCGACGAGGATGTCGTGCCCGGCGGCCGCCTCAACGGCGAGCGCCGGGAGATCGCCGGGCGTCCCGCCGCCGAGTGGCTCGCCGCGACGCTCGCCGAGCTGCGGAGCCTGCCGGAGGTGCGTCTCCTCGCCCGGACCACCCTGTTCGGCGTCTACGACCACGGCGCCTACGGGGCGGTTGAGCGGGTGGCCGACCATCTGGCGGTGCCGCCGCCCCACGCCCCGCGCCAGCGCCTTTGGCGGATCACGGCCCGCCGCGCGGTGCTGGCCGCCGGCGCCATCGAGCGCCCGCACGTCTTTCCCGGCAACGACCGCCCCGGCGTGATGCTGGCCGGTGCGGTGCGGACCTACCTCAACCGCTACGGCGTGCTGCCGGGCCGCCGGATCGCGATCCTCGCCTCCGGCGACGACGGCTGGCGGACGGTGGCGGACGTGCTCGCCGCCGGCGGCGAGGTCGCGGCGGTGATCGACACGCGCCCGCAGGCACCGGAGGCCTTGCGCCGCCGGGCCGAGGCGGCGGGCGCCCGGGTGATTCTCGGCGGCGCCGTCATCGGTACCCGTGGCCGCCTCGGGCTCGCCGCGATCGAGGTCGTCGATGGGCGCGGCGTGGGCGCCACCATCGCGTGCGACGGCCTCGCGATGGCCAACGGCTGGAACCCCGCGATCCATCTCGATTCGCACCTGTCGCGCCGGCCGGCCTGGTCCGAAGCGATTCAGGCCTTCGTGCCGAGCCCGGCCCCCGGCGGCATGATCACCGCGGGTGCCGCCGCGGGCCGCCTGACCCTCGCCGAGTGCCTGGAGACGGGAAGTGCGGCCGGTGCCGCCGCGGCGACGGAGTGCGGCTTTGCCACCGAATCCGTCCCCGCGCCCGCGACCGACCCGGAGAGCGCCGCCCATACGCCTGTGTGGCGGGTGGCGCATCCGCCCGGCCGGCGCGCGTCCGGCAAGGCCTTCGTCGATTTCCAGAACGACGTCACCGCCGACGACGTCGCGCTGGCCCACCGGGAGGGCTTCCGGGCGGTCGAGCTCCTGAAGCGCTACACGACCCTCGGCATGGCGACCGACCAAGGCAAGACCGCGAACCTCGCGGGCCTCGGCCTCATGGCCGAGCTGACCGGGCAGCCGGTTCCGGCGGTCGGCACCACGGTGTGCCGACCGCCCTTCACCCCGGTGGCGATCGGCGCCTTCGCGGGGACGCATCGCGGCCGCGCGTTTCGCCCGACCCGCTGCGTCGCCTCGCATGCCTGGGCCGAGGAACACGGTGCCGTCTTCGTGGAGACCGGGTTGTGGCTGCGCCCGGCCTACTACCCGAGGGCAGGGGAGACCGACTGGCTCCAGACCGTGATCCGCGAGGTCGAGACCGTGCGGGCCCGGGTCGGGCTGTGCGACGTCACGACCCTCGGCAAGATCGATATCCAGGGCGCGGACGCCCTCGCCTTCCTGGAGCGGGTCTGCGCCAATTCACTCGCGGGTCTGGCGGTCGGCCGCACCGCCTTCGCCTTCATGTTACGCGAGGACGGCTTCCTGAAGGACGATTGTTCGATCGCCCGCATGGGCGAGCGGCATTTCGTGATGACCGCCTCGACCGCGCACGCCGCCAAGGTGATGGAGCACCTCGAATATGGCCGGCAATGGTTGTGGCCGGACCTCGACGTGCAGCTCGCCTCGGTGAGCGAGCAATGGGCACAGTTCGCGCTGGCCGGTCCCCGCGCTCGCGACACCCTGAGGGCGGTGGTCGATGACGGGTTCGACCTGTCGAACGACGCCTTCCCGTTCCTCGCATGCGGCGCGGTGACGGTCGGGGGTGGCCTTCCGGCGCGGCTGTTCCGGCTCTCGTTTTCCGGCGAGCTCGCCTACGAGATCGCGGTGCCCGCCTCCTACGGCGATGCGGCCTGGCGGGCGCTGATGGCGGCGGGCGAGCCGTTCGGCATCGCGCCCTACGGCTCGGAGGCGCTCGGGGTGATGCGGATCGAGAAGGGCTACGCCGCCGGGCCCGAGATCGACGGTCGGACCACCGCCCGCGACCTCGGCCTCGCCGGCATGGTCGCGGGGGACAAGGACTTCGTCGGCCGCCGGATGACCGACCGGCCGGGCCTGACCGACCCCGACCGGCCGGCGCTCGCCGGCTTCCGCCCGGTCGCGGTGGGCGAGCGCCTGCGCGCGGGCGCGCACTTCCTGGCGCTCGGCGCCGCCCCGAGCCTGGGGGCCGACGAGGGTGTGATGACGTCCGTCGCCTACTCGCCGAGCCTCGGCCACTGGATCGGCCTCGGGCTGATCCGGCGCGGGCCCGAGCGATACGGCGAGCGTGTGCGTGCCTACGATCCGGTGCGCGGCGGCGACGTCGTGGTGGAGATCTGCGCGCCCACCTTCATCGATCCGGACGGGGAGAGACACCATGGCTGAGGCGGCGCGCGCCCTCTGGCAATCCCGCAGCCCCTGGGTGGGCCTCGCGCAGCCGGGCCGGCACGGCGCGGCGACGGGCGCACCGGGCATGCACGTCGCACTGCGCGATGGGCTCGGGCTCGCGACGATCGTCGCCGCGGACGGGTGCGAAGCGGTCTTGGCCGATCGCCTCCGGGCGTTCGGCGGGCTCCCCGGGCCCGGCAAAGCCCGCTTCACGGGCGAGCGCGGCCTCGTCTGGTCGGCGCCCGGCCAGTGGCTCGCCGTCGCCGAGGAACCCGGCGTCTTGTCCGGCCTCGCCGAGGAGTTGCATGGGCTCGCCGCCGTGACCGAGCAGAGCGATTCCCGTGCCGTCCTGCGCCTCACCGGTCCCCGCGCCGGCGACGCCCTGCGCAAGGGCGTCGCGGTGGACCTGCATCCCCGCGCCTTCGGGCCGGGCGACGCCGCCGTCACGGTGATCGCCCATGTCGGTGCCCAGCTCTGGCAGCTCGACGCGGCGCCGACCTACGATCTCGCCGTGCCGCGCAGCTTCGCCGGGAGCGTCTGGAGGTGGCTCGATGAGGCGGCGGCGGAGTTCGGCTACGTCGTCGCGGTGCGGTGAGCGGCGTCTCGAGCGATAGGGGCTGCCGACGTCGTCATGCGACCGCCCCGGCAACCGGAATCCGTGCGATCCTTTCTCCCGTACGCTCCCGCGGAAGCCGTCAGAACGGTTAAAGAGCGCGGCTCTTCCCAATCTCCCACCGTGCAGTGCAGTCCGGAGAAGGCAAAACGCTGTTTTCCCCTCTCCGCCACGGGCGGGAAGAGGGGTCCGGCGACCCTGTCGCTGGCGGAGGCGCAGCGCGAGCGAGAGCGAGGGGGGCTCGACGCGTGGGGGTCCTCCGGCACCTGACCCTCGCCCATCGGGCTCCCATGAGCCTCTTCGGAGATCGGGCTCCCGTGAGCCTCTTCGGAGCTCGGGCCTTTCGCCACCCGCGGGGGAGGGGGGACACCGCGCCTCGTCCTGATGCCGTCAGCCCCGGTCCGCGACGGGGGAATTCGAGCTTTCCGTGATCGCAGTGCGCCGCCTGCCGGGTTCGTTCCTCTGCCGGCATCCGTCCGCACCCCCGGGCCGGCACCGCTGTTGCATGGGATCTCACGACCGTCTTTTTCCTGAGAAGAAATTTTTGTGATCCTTAGTTGACGCGCCCTGTTTCCCGTGCGAACCGTATTCACACCAAACGGCGCGGGAAAATCTCCGGATGTGCGGGATCGTCGGCCTGTTTCTCAAGAATCCGCAGCTCGAGCCACAGCTCGGCGCGCTCCTCGCATCGATGCTCGGGACGATGACGGATCGCGGTCCCGACAGTGCGGGCTTCGCCGTCTACGGTTCCGCAGCGGAAGACCTGAAATTGACCTTGCGGGGACCGAGCGAGGCGGCCCTGAGGGCCGGCATCGCGGCGCTCGCGGCGGCGACCGGTCGGTCCTTCCCGATCGAGATGCGCGACACCCACGCCGTCCTGTCGATGCCCGCCGAGGCCGAGGGCGAGATCCGGACCTGGCTGCGTGCCAGCGCCCCCGGGCTCGACGTCGTGTCGGCCGGGCGGCGGATGGAGATCTACAAGGAGGTCGGCCTGCCGGCGGCGGTCGCTGCGCGCTTCGATCTCGCCGGGATGGCGGGCAGCCACGGCATCGGCCATACCCGCATGGCGACCGAGAGCGCGGTGACCACCGACGGCGCCCACCCGTTCTCCACCGGCACGGACGAGTGCCTGGTCCATAACGGCTCGCTGTCGAACCACAACGACCTGCGCCGGCGCCTCGGCCGCGCCGGCCTGTCCTTCTCGACACAGAACGACACCGAGGTCGCGGCCGGCTACCTGACCTGGCGCATGCGCGAGGGCGCCTCGCTGCGTCAGGCCCTCGAAGCGAGCCTCGACGACCTCGACGGCTTCTTCACCTTCGTGGTCGGCACCGAGACGGGCTTCGCCGTCCTGCGCGACCCGATCGCCTGCAAACCCGCCGTGATGGCCGAGACCGACGACTACGTCGCCTTCGGGTCCGAGTACCGGGCGCTGGTCGGCCTGCCGGGCATCGCGGGTGCCACCGTGTTCGAGCCGGAGCCGGCCCGGGTCTACGTCTGGGAGCGCCACTGATGCCGAGCTTCGACCTGCGGACCGCCCCCCTGCGCGAGCTGAACCGGGCCCTGCACGCCCTGCGGCCCGACACCAACGAGACGCGCTGGCTGATCGGGAACCCGGACGGGCGCCACGCCGTCGCGGTCGGGCTCGACGCGGCCGTGAGCGTCGAGATCGACGGTCATGTCGGCTATTACTGCGCCGGCATGAACAAGCGGGCGAGCGTCGTCGTCAACGGCAATGCCGGCGTCGGCGTGGCCGAGAACATGATCTCGGGCTTCGTCCACGTGCGCGGCGACGCCAGCCAGGCGGCGGGCGCGACCGCCCATGGCGGGATGCTCCTCATCGACGGCAATGCCGGCGCGCGCTGCGGCATCTCGATGAAGGGCGTCGATATCCTCGTGAAGGGCTCGATCGGCCACATGTCGGCCTTCATGGCCCAGGCCGGCACCCTCACCGTCCTGGGCGATGCCGGCGAGGCGCTGGGCGACTCGCTCTACGAGGCGAGGCTCTACGTGCGCGGCGCGGTCGCGAGCCTGGGCGCCGATTGCGTCGAGAAGGCGATGCGCGACGAGCATCGCGCGCAGGTCTTCGCCAAGCTCGAGGCGGCGGGGCTCGCGGGTGAGGTCGATCCGGGCGAGTTCCGCCGCTACGGGTCGGCCCGCTCCCTCTACCACTTCCACGTCGACAACGCCGGAGCCTATTGATGGCCGAGCATCCGCCCGCCCCGCGCACGGCCCCGCGCCTGTCGGCGACCTTCACCCCGGACGTCATGGCCGAGATCCGCCGTGCCGCGGCGACCGGCATCTACGACATCCGCGGCGCCGGGGCGAAGCGCGCCCTGCCGCATCTCGACGACCTGCTGTTCCTCGGCGCCTCGATCAGCCGCTATCCCCTCGAGGGCTACCGCGAGCGCTGCGGCACCGAGGTGGTGCTGGGCGCCCGCTTCGCCTCGAAGCCGATCCGCTTGAAGACCCCGGTGACGATCGCGGGCATGAGCTTCGGCTCGCTCTCGGCGAACGCCAAGGAAGCCCTGGGCCGCGGCGCGACGCTGGCCGGCACCTCGACCACCACCGGCGACGGCGGGATGACGCCGGAGGAGAGGCGGCACTCACGGACCCTGGTCTACCAGTACCTGCCGTCCCGCTACGGCATGAACCCGGACGACCTGCGCCGGGCCGACGCGATCGAGGTCGTGGTCGGCCAGGGCGCCAAGCCCGGCGGCGGCGGCATGCTGCTCGGCCAGAAGATCACCGAGCGCGTCGCCGGCATGCGCTGCCTGCCTCCGGGCATCGACCAGCGCTCGGCCTGCCGCCACCCGGACTGGACCGGACCCGACGACCTCGCGATCAAGATCGAGGAATTGCGCGAGATCACCGACTGGGAGAAGCCGATCTACGTCAAGGTCGGTGCCTCGCGACCCTACTACGACACCGCGCTCGCGGCGAAGTCCGGCGCCGACGTGGTGGTGCTCGACGGCATGCAGGGCGGCACCGCGGCGACGCAGGACGTGTTCATCGAGCATGTCGGCATCCCGACGCTGGCCGCAATCCGCCCGGCGGTGCAGGCGCTGCAGGATCTCGGTCTCCACCGCAAGGTGCAGCTCGTCGTCTCCGGCGGCATCCGCTCGGGCGCCGACGTCGCCAAGGTGCTGGCGCTCGGGGCCGACGCGGTCGCCATCGGCACCGCGGCGCTGATCGCGCTGGGCGACAACGATCCGCGCTGGCAGGCCGAGTACGAGGCCCTGGGCACGACCGCCGGCGCCTACGACGACTGGCACGAGGGCAGGGACCCCGCGGGCATCACCACGCAGGACCCGGTACTGTCCGCCCGCCTCGACCCCGAACTGGCCGGGCGGCGGCTCGCCAACTACCTCGCGGTGATGACGCTGGAAGCCCAGACCATCGCCAGGGCCTGCGGCAAGAGCCACCTGCACAACCTCGAACCCGAGGACCTCGTCGCCCTGACGATCGAGGCCGCCGCGATGGCGCAGGTGCCGCTCGCCGGGACCGGCTGGATCCCCGGCAAGGGACTTCTCTGAAGCCGCCCGTTCACGCCCCTCCGAGCCGCGCCCCGGACGGGCGCGGCTCCCGCATCCGGCCGTCCTCGCCCACCAGAGGGTTTTTCGCGATGTCGCTCGACCTCGAGACCGCCGCCAGGGAGCGCGGCATCAAGTACTTCCTCGTCTCCTTCACCGACCTGTTCGGCACCCAGCGCGCCAAGCTGGTGCCGGCGGCGGCGATCGGGTCGGCCTGTCGCGACGGCGCGGGCTTTGCCGGCTTCGCTACCTGGCTCGACATGACCCCGGCCGATCCCGACCTCGTCGCGGTGCCGGATCCCGACGGCTTGATCCAGCTGCCCTGGAAGCCCGAGGTCGGCTGGCTGCCGGCCGATCTCGCGATGGCGAGCCGCCCCGTCGCGCAGGGGCCGCGCAACCTCCTCAAGCGCCTGATCGCCGAGGCCGCCCGCGACGGCCTGCAGATGAAGACCGGCGTCGAGTGCGAGTTCTTCCTCATCACGCCCGACGGCGCGGCCCCGGCCGACACCGCCGACCGGCAGATGAAGCCGTGCTACGACCAGTCCGCCCTGATGCGGCGCTACGACGTCGTCAGCGAGATCTCCGACGCGATGCTGGCGCTGGGCTGGAAGCCGTACCAGACCGACCACGAGGACGCGAACGGCCAGTTCGAGATGAACTGGGAGTACGACGACGCCCTCGTCACCGCCGACCGCCACACCTTCTTCAAGTACATGGCCCGCTCGATCGCCGAGAAGCACGGCCTGCGGGCGACGTTCATGCCAAAGCCCTTCGCCGACCTGACCGGCACGGGCTGCCACGCCCACGTCTCGCTGTGGCGCGGGGGCGAGAACGCCTTTTGCGACCGCAGCGACGCCGTCGGGCTGTCGCAGGCCGGCTACCACTTCATCGGCGGGCTGATCCACTCGGCCGAGGCCCTGGCCGCCATCACCAACCCGTGCGTGAATTCCTACAAGCGCCTCAACGCCCCGCGCACCGCCTCCGGGGCGACATGGGCGCCCAACACCGTGACCTATGCGGGCGACAACCGCACCCACATGATCCGCATTCCCGGCAGCGGCCGCTTCGAGTTCCGCCTCGCCGACGGGGCGGTGAACCCCTACTTGCTCCAGGCCGCGATCCTCGCCGCCGGCCTCGACGGGATGCGCCACCGCCGCGACCCCGGCCCGCGGCTCGACCTCAACATGTACACTCACGGCCACACGGTGGAGGGCGTGAAGCGCCTTCCGCTCAACCTCCTCGACGCGATGCGGGCGCTGGAGGGCAACGCCGTCCTGAGCGAGGCCCTGGGGGACTTCGTGCCGAGCTACCTGAAGCTCAAGCACGAGGAGTGGAGCGCCTATTGCCGCCACCTGACCCAGTGGGAACGGGATACGACGCTGGATTGCTGAGTCCGGGGCGCCGCCTCTCGGATGCCGCACGATCCGGCGCCATCTCGCGTCAGCCGCAGCGGCAGCGCACAGAGATTGCACATCGGCAGTCTGCAGCCGACCACGCTGGTTTCCCATGAAGCCGAGATCGATCCCGTCTTCGACGGCCGGGACGAGGCCGCGCTGAGAACGGTCGGCAAGGACCGCGACGGCCTCGCGGACCCGGCCCGGCGCGACCGGATGCGGGCGCTGGGCGAGGCGCCGACGCAAGGCCTCGCGCGGCGACTCATGGGCGAGGGCTTCCACGGCCTCCCGGTTCGCAGCTTCGCACCCGGGGCGGGCGACCAGGACCCGAACCTCGTCCTGCGGCGTTGGGGCGATACCCGCACGCCTGACGCTGATCGATGACGAGGGGCGGCTTTCGCGGTAGGGCGCCGTCCGCTCGTTGCCTCGTCGATTCACCGTTTATCCGCTCCATGCAACGGATCGACGGAGGCGTGCATGCCGGTGCTCGCCGGTCGGAGGGTTCGCAAGCGCCGCGATGCTCTGCGGGCGGCGGGCTTGCGCCCCATTCACCCATGTCGGCGAAGCGGGAGACGATCGGATCGTCCTTCGGCCGTCTCGAAGACGAGCGCCTGCTGGCGGTGACCCGCTCGCTGGCCATCGTCCTCGGCATGGCCTAGATTCGGTCCACGCCTTGGCAGTTGTTCGTCTCCCATCCCCCGGCTAGGACGGGGGCGGTCCCGCGCCGGCGGGCGATCACTCGCCGCGGATGGACGGGATGACGACGACAGACCGCGCCTCCAAGGACCGTCCCGAGCCGGCTCACCGGCCCGGCAGCCAGGCCGAGCGCTCGATGCGCACGCGCCAGCGCATCCTCGATGCCGCCCACGCGGTCTTCGTGCGCGAAGGGTTCGCCGGCGCCAAGATCGAGCACATCGCCGAGGCTGCCAACACCAACAAGCGCCTCGTCTACCACCATTTCGGCGGCAAGGACGAGCTGTTCCGGACGGTGCTCGAGACCGCCTACGCGGCGATGCGCCAGGCCGAGCAGGGTCTCGGCCTGGACCTGCTGGCGCCCCGGGACGCCGTCGACCGGCTGATCCGGTTCACCTGGACGTACTACCTCGAGCATGAGGACTTCATCTCGCTCGTCGCGACCGAGAACCTCTACAAGGCCGAGCACATCGCCGCCTCCGAGCACCTGCCGCGCCTGCGGTCGTCGCTGGTCGAGTTGATACGGGACATCGTGCGGCGCGGCGAGGCAAGCGGCGAGTTCCGCCCCGGCATCGACCCGGTGCAACTGTGGATCTCGATCGCGGCGATGTGCTGGTTCTCGGTCGCCAACAAGTACACCATCGCGGCGACCTTCGGTCCGGCGGCCGCGAACCCCGCGATCGGCGCCGATCGTCTCGCTCACATCCTCAGCGTGGTGCACGCCTTTCTCGCACCGGTGGCGGACAAACCCGCACCTTCGGATGCGATGCCCACTTGAGTAACGGGACCGTTACTGTTACCTTTCTTTGGGTGAGCCTACGAGCGAGAGGGGCGCGGCCCCGAACGGCTGGGCAGCTCTCCCGAGGAAAGCGACGCGGGATCCCCTCCCTGGGGTGATTTCGACAGTAGTCCCAGCCGGATTTTCGCGAGCAGCGAAAACCAGAGCGTGGCGTTTTTTACAAAAACATCAAATCCCGAGAAGTGCGCGTCCCGACAACCCCGTTTCCGCGAGGTGTTCGATGAGCCCTGTTACCCGGATCCTGTCCGGCGCCGCCCTTCTGCTCGGGCTGCTCGCCCGGCCCGCCGCCGCCGAGACCGTCAACCTGATGTCGTTCCCGGTGCTGTTCCAGGAGCGCTACACCAAGGCGGTGATCGCGCCGTTCGAGAAGGCCAATCCCGGCATCAAGGTCAGCTATTTCGGCCTTCCGAGCTCCGCCCAGATGCTCGGCACGCTGCGCGCCCAGAAGGCCGCGCCTCAGATCGACGTCGTGATCATGGACCTGGCGGTCTCGAAGGCCGGCACCGACGAGGGCCTGCTCGCCAAGCTCGACGAGGCCGAGATCCCGAACATGAAGGACTTGGTGCCCGAGGCACGCCGCCCGGAGCTCGCCGGGGTCGGCGTCACCTTCGACAACCTCGTGCTCCTCACCAACACCGACCTCGTCAAGGAACGCCCGGATTCCTGGTACGCCCTGCGCGACAAGGCCTATGCCGGACGGGTCGCGATTCCGGCGATGCCCGACATCGTCGGGCTGGCGCTGACGGTGATCCTCGACAAGGCGGAGGGCGGGCAAGATCCGCTGAAGACTGTCGACAAGGGCATCGCGGCTCTGGGCACCATCGCCCCGAACGTCCAGACCTGGGACCCGCGGCCGGAGGTCTACGCGCCGATCGTCTCGGGGCAGGCCGCGATCGGGGCCGGCTGGAACGCCCGGGCGCAGCTCAACCACGACATCTCCGGCGGCAAGCTCGCGGCCGTGCTGCCCAAGGAGGGCAGCGTCTTCCAGGCCAACACCATCAACCTGACGGCCAACAGCCCGAATGCCGCCGCCGCCAAGAAGTTCATCGACTACGCGCTGAGCGCCGAAGCCCAGAAGGCCTTCACCGAGGCGATGTTCTACGTCCCCTCGAACGCCAAGGCGCGGGCGGCGGTCTCGCCCGAGGCGATCGACCGCACGGCGCTCAAGCACGCCGACCGGATGATCCCCCTCGACTGGATCGCCATGGCCGGGCGGCGCGACGCGATCCTGGAACAGTGGCGCCGCCGCGTCATCCCGCTGAGCCGCTAGGGAGGCGCCGATGACCACAGACGCGCCCGGCCACCTCGCGATCCGCGGCCTGACGAAGCGCTACGGCGGCTTCACCGCCGTCGACGGCCTCGATCTCGACGTGGCCCGCGGCGAACTCCTCGCCTTCCTCGGCCCCTCGGGCTGCGGCAAGACCACGTCGCTCAGGATGGTGGCGGGGCTGGTGCCGGCGAGCGGCGGACGGATCGTCGTCGGCGGGCGCGACCTCACCGGCGTGCCGACCCACCGGCGCGACATGGGCCTGGTGTTCCAGTCCTACGCCCTGTTCCCGCACCTCTCGGTCGCCCGCAACGTCGCCTTCGGGCTGGAGATGCGCGGCATCGGCCGGGCCGAGCGCGACGCGCGGGTGCGCGAGGCGATCGCCCTCGTGCGCCTCACCGGCAAGGAGGAGCATCGCCCGGCCCAGCTCTCCGGCGGGCAGCAGCAGCGGGTGGCGCTCGCCCGCGCCCTGGTGATCCGGCCGCAGATCCTGCTCCTCGACGAGCCCCTGTCCAACCTCGACGCCAAGCTGCGCGACGAGATGCGGGTCGAGATCCGCGAGATCCAGCAGCGCCTCGGCATCACGGCGATCTTCGTCACCCACGACCAGGTCGAGGCGCTGACGATGTGCGACAAGGTGGCGGTGATGAATGGCGGGCGGCTCGAGCAGCTCGGCACCCCCCTCGACCTCTACGAGCGTCCCGCGACCCCCTTCGTCGCCCGCTTCGTCGGCCGCATCAACCAGTTCCGGGCCCGCGCCGCCGGCGGCACCGTCAGCCTCGGCGAGGCGCGCATCACCGGGGCGGGGCCGGCCGAGGGACCGGTCGAGGTGATGATCCGGCCCCACCGCATCGCCCTGTCCCCGGCCTCGGCCCCGGCCGAGACGTCCGACGCGCCCCTCAACACCGTCGCCGGGACCGTGGCACGCACCACCTTCGCGGGCGACGTGCTGCACTACGAGGTCGCGGTCGGCGGCGCCATGCTCTGCGTCGAGGAGGCGACGCGCTCCCATGCCGGGCCGGTGGCGCCGGGTACTCCGGTGCGGCTGTCGTGGCGGCCGGACGATACCCTGCTGTTCGCAGCCGCCGCGTGAGACGAGAGGATGCGCCCGTGACCGCCGCGCTCGCCGTGCCGCCCCCCGACATGCCGAACCCGAGGCGCCTGCCCGCCGGCCCGGCGCTGCTGGCGGCGATCGTCGCCGTCAACCTGCTCGGCTTCGTCGCGCCGGTGCTCAACCTGCTGCGCCTGTCCTTCCTCAAGGTCGACGCGATCGGCACCCTGCGCCAGAGCTTCGACCTGTCGAGCTGGCGCGCGATCCTCACCGACGGGTTCTACGCCGAACTCCTCGTCGACAGCGTGCGCACCTGTGCGCTCATCACCGGGCTCACCCTGGTCCTGAGCTACCCGATCGCGCTGCTGATCCACCGCTGCCGCGGCACGGTCCGCACCCTGCTCCTCGTGCTCGTCATCACCCCGCTCCTGACCTCGGCGGTGGTGCGCACCTATGGCTGGGTCGCGCTCCTCTACGACCAGGGACTCGTCAACGGCGTGCTGATGGCGCTCGGGATGTCGGCCCCCTTGCGGCTGATGTTCAACACGGTGGGCGTGGTGATCGGGCTCACCGAGATCCTGATGCCCTACATGATCCTGTCGCTGCTCGCCGGCTTCGGGCGCCTCGATCCGCGTTGCGAGGAGGCGGCGACGACGCTCGGCGCCTCGCCGCTGCGCACCTTCCTGCGGGTCGTGCTGCCGCTCACCCTGCCGGGGATCGCGCTCGGCTGCCTGCTCACCTTCGTGCTGGCGCTCAGCTCCTTCATCACCCCGAAGCTGCTGGGCGGCGGCCGGGTCTTCCTGCTCGCCACCGAGATTTACGACCAGGCGATGGTCACCCTGAACTGGCCGCTCGCCGCCGCCCTGTCGATCGTCATCCTGGCGATGTTCGGCCTCGCCCTCGTCCTCTACGGCCGCCTCGTGCGCAAGATCGGGTAACGAAGGAGCGGATGACCATGGACGAGCGCAAGGTGTCCCCCGGCCTGGTTCTGCTCGCGGTGCCGCTGCTGGCCTTCCTGCTGGCGCCGGTGCTGATCACGATCCCGATCTCGTTCAGCGCCGATCCCTACCTGTCCTTCCCGCCCTCCGGCTGGAGCCTGCGCTGGTACCGCGCCGCGTTCTCCGGCGGTGCGGTGCTCGACGCCTTCGCGACCAGCGTGGTCCTGGCGCTGATCGTCACCGCGCTCAGCCTGCTGACCGCCCTGCCGGCGGCGGTCGCGCTCGTGCGGCTGCGCTGGGGGTGGGTCAGCGCCCTCGAGGGCTTCCTCACCGCTCCGCTGCTGCTGCCGGCGATCGTGCTCGGTCTCGCGATCCTGATCGTGTTCGCGCCGCTCGGGCTGCTGGCCACCTTCCCGGGCCTCGTCGGCGCCCATCTGGTGGTGACGCTGCCGTATGCCCTGCGGGTCCTCTCGACCGCGCTCGCCGCGGCGCCGCTCGCGGCCGAGGAGGCGGCGGCCACGCTCGGCGCCTCGCCCCTGCGCGTGTTCTGGCGCGTGACCCTGCCGGCGATCCGCCCGGGGCTCGCGGCCTCGGCCTCGCTCTGCTTCCTCGTTTCCTTCGACGAGGTGGTGATCTCGCTCTTCCTCACCGGGCCGCGCCTGACGACCCTGCCGGTCTGGATGTTCCACCACGTCGAGAACGAGGCCGACCCGCTCGTCGCCGCGGTCTCGGTGCTGCTTATCGCGCTCACGGTGGTGATCGTGCTGGTGGTCGATCGCACCGCCGGGTTGTCGCGGACCTTCGTGAAGTAGGGGAGGGGCCCCCCGAGCCCACTTCCCTAGAGATAAAAGTAACGGAAACGGTACTGTTACACTCAAATTGAGAGGAGCGATCATGGCCGCCTCCCGGCTTCGTGTAGCCTCCGACGTCGGAGGCACCTTCACGGACAGCATCGCCTACGACGAGGCGAGCCGCCGCATCAGCGTCTCCAAGGTGCCGACGACGCCCGGCAACCGCGCGCTGGGCACGGTGGCGGGCCTGAAGCGGGCGGTCGCCGCGCAGGGTCTCTCCGGCGCCGAGATAGCCTATGTCGGCCACGGCATGACCACGGCGACGAACGCGGTGATCCAGCGCAAGGGCGGCCGCACCGCCTTCGTCACCAACCGGGGGTTTCGCGACCTCCTGCTGATCGGCCGCCAGGACCGCCCGAGCCTGTTCGATCTCGACGACGTCCGGCCGCCGCCGCTGGTGCCGCAGGAGCTGTGCTACACCGCCGCCGGCCGCATCGATGCCGCCGGGCGTGAGATCGAGCCGCTCTCGCTCGCCGACCTCGAAGCGGCGGCCGCCGACATGCGGGCACGGGGCGTCGAGGCGGTCGCCGTGACGTTCCTGCATTCCTACGCCAACCCGGCGCACGAGCGCGCCGCCAAGGCCCTGCTGGAGCGCCTCCTGCCCGGCGTGCCGGTCTGCGCCTCGACCGAGATCGTCGCCGAATTCCGCGAGTTCGAGCGCGCCTCGACCGCGGTGCTCAACGCCTATCTGCGCCCGATCATGGAAACCTATCTCGGCTCCCTGGCGGGTCTGCTCGCGGACCGGGAGGACGGGCTCGGATTGCCCGAGACCAGCCCCGTGATGGTGATCGAGGCCTCGGGCGGCCTGATGACCCTCGATTCGGCCCGCGAGAAGCCGGTCCACACCGTGCTGTCGGGGCCCGCCGGCGGGGTGGTGGGCAGCGCCCACGTCGCCGGGCTCGCCGGCATCCGCGACATCGTCACGATGGATATCGGCGGCACCTCGACCGACATCAGCCTGATCCGCGAGGGGAAACCGATCCTCACCCGACAGGCCCGGCTCGAGACGGTGCCGATCCGCCTGCCGGTGATCGACATCAACGCCATCGGGGCCGGGGGCGGATCCATCGCCTGGATCGACGACGGCGGCGCCCTGCGGGTCGGACCGATGAGCGCCGAGGCGGTGCCGGGCCCGGCCTGCTACGGTCGCGGCGGCACCCGGCCTACCGTCACCGACGCCAACCTGGTGCTCGGCCGGTTCGGCGCCGACACGAGGCTCGGCGGCGACCTGACCCTCGACCTCGCGGCGGCGCGGGCGGCGGTCGCGACGATCGCCGCGCCGCTCGGCCTCGACGTCGTCGCGGCGGCGGCCGGCATCCTGCGGGTGGCGCACGCCACCATCGTGCGCGGCATCCGGGTGGTGTCGGTGGAGCGCGGGCTCGATCCGCGGGACTTCGCCCTGGTGCCGTTCGGCGGCGCCGGGCCGATGCACGGCACCCCGGTCGCCCGCGACCTGGCGATCCCGCGCCTCCTGGTCCCTCCGACCCCCGGCATCCTGTGCGCGCTCGGCCAGCTCGTGTCGGACCTGCGCCACGACCTCGTCGAGACCCATGTCGGCGCCCACGCGGACTTCGCAGCCGAGCGGGCGGCCGGGATCGTCGCGGCGCTGACCGCCCGCGGCGACGCGCTGCTCGCCGCCGACACGGTCCCGCCGGACCGGCGGACCGTCTCCGCCTTCGTCGACATGCGCTACGTCGGCCAGAGCTACGAGCTGCCGATCGCACTTCCCGCGCGCCTCGACGAGGTGGACTGGGCGGGCGTACCGGCCCGCTTCCACGACGCCCACCGCGCGCGGTTCGGCCATGCGGACGCGTCCGCCCCCGTCGAGTGCGTCAGCTTCGGCGTCACCGCGGTCGGGCGGATCGACACCCCGGTCCTGCCGGTCCTGGAGGAGGGCGGGGCGGTGCCCCCGCCGGAGGCACGGACCGGCTCGCGCCCGGTCTATTTCGAGGCGCTGTCGCGAACCGACATCCCGGGCTTCCACGACGCACCGGTCTTCGCCCGCGCCGCGCTCCGCGCCGGCAACGTCGTCGAGGGCCCGGCGGTGATCGAGGAGGTCTCGGCCACCACCATCCTCTACCCGGGCGACCGCGCCGTCGCCGACGCGTCCGGCAGCCTGATCGTGGAGATGCCCGCATGACCGTCGATCCGATCACCCTCGAGGTGCTGCGCAACGCCCTGGAGGCGGTGGCGCAGGAGATGGGCGCGGTGCTCAAGCTCACCGCCTTCTCGCCGAACATCAAGGAGCGCATGGACGCCTCGACGGCGATCTTCGACGCCCGCGCCCAGCTCGTCACCCAGGCCGAGCACGTCCCGGTCCATCTCGGCGCGATGATGCGGGCGATGCCGGCGATCCTCGCCCGCTCCGGGCCGCTCGAAGCCGGCGACGTGATCGTCGTCAACGATCCCTTCGTCGGCGGTGCCCACCTGCCGGACATCACCCTGGTGGCGCCGGTCCATGTCCGAGACGCGCAACACGGCGACCGGCTCGTCGGCTACCTCGCCTGCCGCGCCCACCATTCCGACGTCGGCGGGATGGAGCCCGGCTCGATGCCCGGCCGCTCGACCGAGGTGTTCCAGGAGGGCCTGATCATCCCGCCGGTGCGCCTGGTGCGCGCAGGCGCCGAGCAGGCCGACGTGATGGCGCTGATCCTCGCCAATGTCCGCACGCCGGAGGAGCGCCGCGGCGACCTCAACGCCCAGCTCGCCTGCCTCCGGGTCGGCGCACGCCGCCTCGCCGAGATCGCCGGGCGCTACGGCGCCGACACGCTCGTCGCCGGGTTCGACGCGATCCTCGACTATTCCGAGAGGCGGATGCGGCGCCGCCTCGCCGAGCTGCCGCCCGGAACCTACGTGGCCGAGGATTGCCTCGACAACGACGGCACCTCGGACGAGCCGGTGCCGATCCGGGTCTCCGTCACGGTCTCGCCGGAGCGGCTGATCCTCGACTTCGCCGGTACGGCGCCGCAGCGCGCCGGCAACGTCAACGCGGTCGCCCCGATGGCGCAATCGGCCGCCTTCTTCGCCGTGAAGGTGCTGACCGACCCGACCCTGCCGCCGAATGCCGGGGTGCTGCGGGCGATCGAGATCCGCATCCCGGAAGGCAGCGTCCTCGACGCCCGCCACCCGGCGGCGGTCTGCGCCGGCAACACCGAGACGACGCAACGGGTCTGCGACACGGTGCTGCGCGCCTTCGCGCAGGTCGCGCCCGATCGCATCCCGGCGGCGAGCCAGGGCACCATGAACCTGATCGGCATCGGCGGACGCGATCCGCGCACCGGCCGATCCTACACCTACATCGAGACGATCTGCGGCGGGCAGGGCGGACGCCCGCGCGGACCTGGCATGGATGCGGTCCAGGTCAACATGACCAACACGCTCAACACGCCGGTCGAATCGCTCGAGATCGCCTATCCCCTGCGGGTCGAGCGCTACGAGCTCCGCGACGTGCCGGGCGGGGGCGGCCTGCATCCGGGCGGGCGCGGCGTCGTGCGGGCACTGCGGGTCCTCGATCACGAGGCCCGGGTCTCGCTCCAGACCGACCGGCGCCGCCACGCGCCCTACGGCCTGCACGGCGGCGAGGACGGGCGGCCCGGCATCAACCGCCTGGTCGACCGGAACGGCGCGGCCCGGACCGTACCGGGCAAGGGCTCGCACGGCGTGGGCGCCGACGAGATGGTGATCGTGGAGACCCCCTGCGGGGGCGGATGGGGAGCGCCGTGATGACGGGCATGACGAGCGGCATAGAACGGGGCGGCGTGCGGGTCGCCGCCGATATCGGCGGCACCTTCACGGACGTCGCGCTGATCCATCCGGACGGGCGCATCGCCACCCGCAAGGTGCCATCGACCCCGGCGGATTACGCGGGCGGCGTCGTCGAGGGCATCCGCCAGATCCTGGCGGCGGAGGGCGTGCCGGTCGGCGCGGTGTCGGAGGTGCTGCACGCCTGCACGGTCGCCACCAACGCGATCCTGGAGGGCAAGGGCGCGAAGACCGGCCTCATCACCACGGCGGGGTTTCGCGACGTGCTGGAGCTGCGCCGCATCCGCGTGCCGCGGCTCTACGACCCGCTCTACCGCAAGCCCCCCGTGCTGGTGCCGCGCTCCTTGCGTCTCGAGGTCGACGAGCGGCTCGACTTCGCCGGCCGGGTGCTCGAACCTCTCGACGAGGGAAGCGTAATCCGGGCGATCGACCGGCTCGCCGCCGAGGGCGTCCAGGCGGTCGCGGTCTGCCTGCTGCATTCCTACGCCAACCCGGAGCACGAGCGGCGCATCGGCGTACTCCTGCGCGAGCGCCTGCCCGACGCCTTCGTGTCGCTCTCGGTCGACGTGCTGCCGGAGATGCGCGAATACGAGCGCACCTCGACCACGGTGATCAACGCCTATGTCGGACCGGCGGTGCGGGCCTACCTCGAATCGCTCGTCGCCCGGCTCGCCGCCGAGGGGCTGCCCGAGCGCTTGTTCATGATGCACTCGGCCGGCGGCATCGTCGATGCCCGCACGGTGATGCGCCGCCCGGCCCAGATCGTCGAGTGCGGTCCGGCCGCCGGGGTGCTCGGCGCCCGTCATCGCGGCGCTGCGGCGGGATACCGTGACGTGATCTCCTTCGACATGGGCGGCACCACCGCCAAGGCATCGCTGATCGAGAACGGTGCGCTCTCGCGCACCGACGAGTACGAGGTCGGCGGCGGCATCTCGCTCTCGTCCAAGCTGTCGAAGGGCGGCGGCTACGCCCTCAAGCTGCCGGTGATCGACATCTCGGAGGTCGGAGCCGGCGGCGGCTCGATCGTCTGGATCGACAAGGCCGGGGCGCTGAAGGTCGGGCCGCATTCCGCCGGCGCCGTGCCGGGCCCGGCCTGCTACGAGGCCGGCGGCACCGCCCCGACCGTCACCGACGCCAACGTCGTCCTCGGCTACCTCAACCCGCGGGCGCTCGCCGGCGGCAGCGTGCCGATCAGCGCCGCGGCGAGCCGGCGGGCGCTCGGCGAGAGCGTGGCCGAGCCCCTCGGCCTGTCCCTCGACGAGGCCGCCCACGGCGTGCACGAACTCGTCACGACCGTGATGACCCGGGCGGTGAAGAGCGTCTCGACCTATCGCGGGCGCGACCCGCGCGATTTCGCGCTGCTCGCCTTCGGGGGCAATGGCGGCATCCACGCGGCGTCCCTCGCCCGGGCGCTCGGCATCACCCGGATCGTGGTGCCGCCGGGGGCCGGCGTGTTCAGCGCGCTCGGCCTCCTCTACGCCGAGGTCGAGACCGGCGCCTCCGTCGCGCATCCGCGCCGCCTCGACGCCGCCGAGCCCCACGCCCTGGAGGCCGCCTACGAAACCCTGGAGGAGCAGGTCCTCGCCGAGCTCGGCGAGACGCGGCAGCGGCTGGTCCTCACCCGCGCCGCCGACCTGCGCTATGCCGGCCAGGCCTTCGAGCTGACCCTCGACCTCGACGCGGGCCGCGACCTCGCCCAGGCGGCGCGGCTGTTTTCCGAGGCGCACCGGCGCAGCTACGGCTACGACCTGCCGGGGAACCCGATCGAGATCGTCACCCTGCGGGTGACCGGGCGGCTGCCCCGGGACGCATCGGCTCCGGGCCACGGCCGCGCCGTGGCGACGCCCCGGGAGACCCGGCGGGTCTATTTCGGGCGCGACCTCGGCGCCCACGACACCCCGGTGATCGGCCGGGCCGACCTCGGCCCGGTCCCGCGCCCCGGCCCCCTCGTGGTCGAGGAGTACGAGGGCACGACCCTGGTGCCACCCGGATGCACCGCCCGCCTCGATCCCGACGGCAACATCCTGATCGCGCTCGGAGCCGCCGCGGCGGGCACCGCGCGGAACCCAGCCCAGCGGAGCCCCACCCATGCGTGACATCGACCCGATCCGCCTCGAGGTGATGAAGAACGCCTTCGACACCATCGCGGACGAGATGGCCCTGATCCTGATGCGGGCCGCCCACTCGCCGATCGTGCGCGACTCGATGGACTTCTCGACCGCGCTCTGCGACCCCGAGGGGCAGACCCTGGCGCAAGGCGTGACGACGCCGATGCATCTCGGCTCGTTCTACGACGCCATGCGCCACCTGATCACGCGCTACGCCGGCGACGTGCACGAGGGCGACACCTTCATCGGGAACGATCCCTACGCGGCGGCCGGCCAGCACCTGCCCGACTTCTACATCGTGCAGCCGATCTTCCTGTCCGGGCGCCTCGTCGGCTGGGCCACCACGGTCGCGCACCACGCCGATGTCGGCGGCATCGTCCCGGGCTCGAACGCGCTCGGGGCGACCGAGATCATCCAGGAGGGGATCCGGGTGCCCTTCCTCAAGCTCGAGGAGCGCGGCCGGCCGGACGCCAAGCTGTGGGAGATGCTGCGCCTGAACGTGCGGGTGCCCGACCAGCTCACCGGCGACCTCAACGCCCAGATCGCCGCCTGCGCCGCCGCCCGGCGCGGCCTGACCGAGCTGATGACCCGCTACTCGGTCGAGGAGGTGCTGGCCTATGCCGAGGAACTGCACGACTACACCGAGCGCCTGACCCGGGCCGAGATCCGCGAGATTCCCGACGGGACCTACCGCTTCACCGACCACATCGACGGCCTCGGCGAGACCCCTGAGCCGATCGTATTCCAGGTCGCCGTGACGGTGGCGGGCGACGCGATCACGATCGACTGGGAGGGCACCTCGGCCCAGGTCGAGGGCGGGGTCAACACGCCTTTGCCCTTCACCAAGGCGGGGGTCTACACGGCGCTGCGCTCGATCATGGGCTCCGAGCTGCCGAACTGCCACGGCTTCACCCGGGCGGTGACGGTCACGGCCCCCCTCGGCACCGTGGTGAACGCGGTCTACCCGGCGCCGACCGGCGCGCGCGGCATCACCGGCTACCGCATCATCGACTGCGTGATCGCGGCGCTCGCCCCGGTCCTGCCCGACCGCGTCACGGCGGACGGTCCGGGCGGCGCCTCGGTGCCGGCGATCGGCGGCTGGCACGACGGGCGCCCGTTCGTGTTCTCCGAGACCCTGATGGGCTGCTGGGGCGCGGCACGGGGCCATGACGGCCAGGAGGGCGTGCCGCATATGGGCGCCAACCAGGCCAACGTGCCGGTCGAGCTGATCGAGGCCAATTTCCCGATCCGGGTCCGGCGCTACGGCATCGCCCCGGATACGGGAGGCCCCGGGCGCCAGCGCGGCGGCCACGCGCTCCTGCGCGAATACGAGTTTCTGGGCGAGAGCGGCGTCCTCACCCTGCGGTCGGACAAGCGCGATTTCCCCCCGCACGGGCTCGACGGAGGAGAGGCCGGCAGCGGACCGGTCAACCGCGTGCTCTCGGGCGATGCCGAGCGCACCCTGCCGGTTCTGGTGACGGTTCCGGTCCGGCTGCGCCGCGGCGACATCTTCCTCCACGTCACGCCCTCCGGCGGCGGCTGGGGCGATCCTCTCACCCGTGACCCCGCCCTGGTGCTCCAGGACGTGATTGACGAAAAGGTTAGCAGGGCGGCGGCGCGAGCCCGGTACGGCGTGGTGATCGCCGGCGAGGACCGCCCATGCCTCGATCTCGCGGCGACGGCGGCCTTGCGCCGGGAGGGGGGTCGGATGGCGTGAGAGAAGCGGCCATCCGCCTCGCGAAAGCCGTGCCGCGCGTGCGACCCGCCAAGGAATCACACCGTCAGCGACGGCCCGCGCCGTCGCCGGGGCAGCCGTTCGCACGGCTGCGTCGCGGGAGGCACGGAGCACGATCTCGTTGGTGCCCTGGATGGCGACGACGCCCGTCCTGAGGAGGCACCACGGACGACGCCATGTTCGATGACCCGAGCCGCAGCCTCGAGCAGGCTGCGGCGAGACCGTGCCGAGCCTGCGCGTCCACGTCCCTCGCAAGGTCGACGTTGCGGCGATCAGGAAGGAATCCGATCTCTCGCTTCGTCGACCAGCGGCATTCTACGGTCGGACGACGGGACGGTACCCTGTCGCTGTTCGCCTTCACCAACGCCGAGCCAAGAGCCGGTGGTCGCCAAGGCCGTGAACAGTCCGGCGCAGGACGGCATCCAGGCGATCGCGCCGCGTGGTGATCGGCCCCCACGGGGGTTGGACGTCACCTTCCGCACCAACATCCACGCGATGTTCTACCTGACCAAGGCGGCGGTGCCGCACATGCGGCCGGGCGCGGCGATCATAAACACGACGTCGATCAACGCCGACGCGCCGCGCCCGCACTTGCTCGCCTACGCCACCACCAAGGGGGCGATCCGGAACTTCACCGGCGGCCTGGCGCAGCTGCTCGCCGAGGAGATCCGGGTGAATTGCGTCGCTCCCCGGCTCGGTCTGGACCCCGCCGATCCCCTCGACCATGCCCGAGGAGAAGGTGCGCCAGTTCGGCTCGCAGGTGCCGATGAAGCGCCCCGGCCAGCCGGTCGACCTCAGCCCCGTCTACGTGATGCCGGCCAGCGAGGAGGCGAGCTACGTCTCGGGCGCCACCGTGGCGGCGACCGGCGGCAAGCCCATGATCTGACGGCACGCCGCCCCGGCGAAGCCACCCCGGAGCGGCAGGCTCGGCTCTATGCGGCTGCGAGCGACACCCGGAAGAGCGTCCGCCCGGTCTCGTCGCGGACGTTCATGGCGAGGGCGGCGCCGGCGGAGCGGGCCGGGTCGAGGGAGCACGAGCGCAGGGCCTGGACGGCCTCGGCATGGGCGGCGCCGGCATCGGTCAGCACGACGCCGATCGTGTCGCGGGCGTCCCAGGTTCCGGCTTCGAGGTCGAAGAAGTAGCGGTGCACGGCGTGTCCTCCCTGCTCGCCCCGGTCTTGCCGGGCCCCACGACAATCGGCCCTAAGGCAGGCTAAGCCTTGCCTAGCAAAGTTCGGGCCGCCCCGGAGCGGCCCACGAGACCGGTCGATTCGGCGCGGCTCTTGCGTCACCCTAGCCCGCCAGCGGGAAGGGACTCAAGCCGTGCGCTACACTTTAGGTTGTCGTCTCTCCTACGAGGTCGAGACGGAGACGGTTTTCATCTTCAACCTGGAGGTCGCACGGCTGGCGCGCCACGGCGACCTCTCGGAGACGCTGCGGCTCTCCCCGGATCTCGCCCTGCGCCGACACGCGGCGCCGGAGACCGGCAACCGCTACGTCGCCGTCACGGTGCCGCCCGGCCGCTTCAGCCTCGACTACGAGGCCGCCGTGACGCTCGATCCCCACCGGGCCGACCCCGCCGGGATCGGCGAGACGCCGGTGAAGGACCTGCCGCTCGCCATCCTGCCCTACCTGCTGCCGAGCCGCTTCGTCTCCTCCGACCGCCTCGCGGCCTTCGCCGAGGCGGAGTTCGGCGACGTCCCCCCGGGCTTCGAGCGGGTGAACCGGATCTGCAACTGGATCCACGACCACATCGCCTACGTGCGCGGCGCCAGCGACGAGGAGACCACCGCCGACGAGACGCTGCTGAAACGGGCCGGGGTGTGCCGCGATTTCGCGCATCTCGGGGCCGCGTTCTGCCGGGCGCTCGGCATCCCGGCCCGTTTCGTCAGCTGCTACGCCTACGGCCTCGTGCCGTGCGACTTCCACGCGGTGTTCGAGGCCTATCTCGACGGGCGCTGGTGGCTGTTCGACGCCACGCGGCAGGCCAATCTCGACGGGCTGGTGCGGATCGGCGTCGGGCGGGACGCGGCCGAGATCGCCTTCTCGACGCCCTTCGGCGAGATGAGCCCGACCGGCATGGAGATCCGCATCGAGCGGGCCGACGGCGCGCCGGAGACGGGCGAGCGCACGGTCGCGGCGATCTCGACCGCCGAGGAGGGCCCTGACGCCGGGGGCGGCCTGCGCTAGGTTCCATCCCGGGAGGCCCCGCATGAGCTACCGCCACGTCGTCGGACCCCGGACCTTCGTCTTTTCCGACCTCGCCGAGCTGATGGCGAAGGCGACCCCGCCGCGCTCCGGCGACCGGCTGGCGGGGCTCGCGGCGGAAAGCGCCGAGGAATGCGTCGCGGCGCGCTGGTGCCTCGCCGAGGTGCCACTCGCCGAGATCCTGGCCCGGCCGCTGATCCCCTACGAGGCCGACGACGTGACGCGGCTGATCCTCGACACCCACGACGCGGCGGCCTTCGCGCGGATCGGACACCTGACCGTCGGCGATTTCCGCGAGTTCCTGCTCACCGCCCCGTCCGAGACCCTGGCGGCGATCGCCCCCGGGGTGACGCCGGAGATCGCCGCCGCGGTCTCGAAGATCATGCGCAACCAGGACCTGATCCTGGTCGCCCGCAAGGCCCGGGTGGTCACCCGCCTGCGCAACACCATCGGGCTCCCCGGCACGATGGCGGTGCGCCTCCAGCCCAACCATCCGAGCGACGATCCCGCCGGCATCGCCGCGGCGATCCTCGACGGGCTGGCCTATGGCTGCGGCGATGCCTGCATCGGCATCAACCCGGTCTCGGATTCGGTGCAGGGGCTCGCCGGCCTGCTGCACCTCCTGTCCGAGACGATCGAGCGCTTCGACATCCCGACCCAGGGTTGCGTGCTCACCCACGTCACCACGACGCTGGAGGCGATGAACCGCGGCGTGCCGGTCGACCTCGTCTTCCAGTCGATCGCCGGCACGCAGGCCGCCAACGCGTCGTTCGGGGTCACCCTGCCGCTCCTCAGGGAAGCGCACGAGGCGGCCCTGGGGCAGAGGCGCGGGACCCTGGGCGACAACGTGATGTATTTCGAGACCGGCCAGGGCTCAGCGCTCTCGGCGAACGCCCATCACGGCATCGACCAGCAGACCCTGGAGGCCCGGGCCTACGCGGTGGCCCGCGCCTTCCGGCCGCTCCTCGTCAACACGGTGGTGGGCTTCATCGGGCCGGAATACCTCTACGACGGCAAGGAGATCATCCGGGCCGGGCTTGAGGACCATTTCTGCGGCAAGCTGATGGGCGTGCCGCTCGGCGTCGACGTCTGCTACACCAACCACGCCGAGGCCGACCAGGACGACATGGACACGCTGCTGACGCTGCTCGGCACCGCCGGTGTGACCTACGTCATGGGCATTCCCGGCGCCGACGACGTGATGCTGAACTACCAGTCGACCTCGTTCCACGACCAGCTCTACCTGCGCGAGGTGACGGGCCTGAAGCGCGCGCCGGAATTCGCCGCCTGGCTCGCCCGGATGGGCCTGACCGACGCCGACGGCGTGCTGCGGCCCGGCGGCGGGGCGCCGCTGCTCTCGGGGATCGCCGCGTGAGCCGCGACGACGAGGCGGCGGGGGCCTGGCGGCGCCTCGCCGCCCTGACCCCGGCCCGGATCGCGCTCGGCCGTGCCGGGTCCGGCCTGCCGACCCGGGAGGTGCTGCGCTTCTCCCTCGCCCATGCCCAGGCCCGCGACGCGGTCCACGCGCCCCTCGACGTCGAGGCGGTGCGGGGGGCGATCGCGGCGCTCGGCTTCGAGACGCTGGTGGCGGCCTCGGCCGCGCCGGACAGGGCGACCTACCTGCGCCGGCCCGATCTCGGGCGGCGCCTCGACGAGACCTCCGCGGCGGCGCTTGCGGCGGCGGCGAGCGATCCGGTCGACCTCGCCCTCGTGGTGGCGGACGGCCTGTCGGCCCGCGCGGTCCACGAGGGGGCGGTGCCGCTGCTGGCGGCGCTCCAGCCGGCGCTCGCCGGCGCCGGGTTGCGCCTCGCCCCGGTGGTCGTCGTGACGCAGAGCCGGGTCGCGCTCGGCGACGCGGTCGGCGCGCTGCTCAAGGCCCGCGCCGTCGCTGTGCTGATCGGCGAACGGCCCGGCCTGTCCTCGCCCGACAGCCTCGGCGTCTACCTCACCTTCGGCCCGCGCCCCGGCCGCACCGACGCCGAGCGCAACTGCCTGTCGAACGTGCGCGCCGCCGGGCTCGCGCCGGACCTCGCGGCGTTCAAGCTGTCCTGGCTGATCGACCAGGCGCTGACCCGGGAGCTGACCGGCGTGGCGCTCAAGGACGAGAGCGACCGGCTGATCGAGGGACCGGCGGAGCGGCAGTCACTGGGGCGGTGAGGCGGTGTGGTGGCGTGAGGCCGGGGTCGCTTCCCGTCTCACCCCGCCCGCAGCCTCTGTCCCTGCAAGACCTGCCCGTCATGCCCGGCGATCCGCAGGTCGATCAGCGTCCCGGCCTCGACGCCCTCCGGCAGCCGGACCGGCAGAAAGCCCTCGGTGCGGCCGGTGCCGCCGCGCTCGGCCAGGACGCGACGGGTCTCGCCGACCTCGCGCTCGAGGCGGCGGGCGAAGGCGGTCGCGCCGGCCTCGCGCAGGCGCGCGGCGCGCTCCTTGATCGCCGCCGGGGCGACCTGGGGCATCCGCGCGGCCGGGGTGCCGGGGCGGGGCGAGTAGGGGAAGACGTGGAGCTGGGCGAGGCCGCATTCCGCGACGAGGTCGAGGGAGCGGGCGAACTGCGCCTCGGTCTCGGTCGGGAATCCGGCGATCAGGTCGGCGCCGAACACCGCGTCGGGGCGAAGAGCCCGGATCTCGGCGCAGAACCGGATCGCGTCGTCCCGGCCGTGGCGGCGCTTCATGCGCTTCAGGATCAGGTCGTCGCCGGCCTGGAGCGAGAGGTGGAGATGCGGCATCAGCCGCGCCTCCTCGGCGAAGGCCGCCACCAATTCGGGATCGGCCTCGACCGAATCGATCGAGGACAGGCGCAGGCGGTCGAGGTCGGGCACCCCGCGCAGGATCGCCCGCACCAGGGCGCCGAGGCTGGTCTCGCCGAGATCGCGGCCATAGGCGGTGAGGTCGACGCCGGTCAGCACCACCTCGCGGGTGCCCTCCGCCACCATCGCACGGACCTGCGCCACGACCTCGGCGGCCGGCACCGAGCGCGAGTTGCCGCGCCCGAACGGGATGACGCAGAACGTGCAGCGGTGGTCGCAGCCGTTCTGCACCGGCAGGAAGGCGCGGGTGCGCGCCCGCATCGCCGTCGCCGCGGGCACCGGATCGGGGCCCGGCGCCATCACGTCGTCGATCCGCACCCGCTCGGGCGCGGGGACGGTCCAGGTCGCCGGGTCGAGCTTGCGGCGGTTGCCGACGATCTCGGCCACCTCCGGCATGGCGGCGTAGGCGTCGGTCTCGACCTGCGCGCCGCAGCCCGTCACCACCACCCGGGCCGCCGGGTTGGCGCGGGCGGCGGCCCGGATCGCCTTGCGGGCCTGGCGGCCGGCCTCGGCCGTGACCGCGCAGGTGTTGAAGAGGAGGAGATCGGTGCGGCCCGCGGCTTCCGCCTGCCGGCGCATCGCCTCGGATTCGGCGGCGTTGAGGCGGCAGCCGAAGCTCAGGACCTCCACGCTCACGCGGCGGCCTCGAACAGCGAGGGCGCGAAGGTACCCTCGTGCTCCAGCTCGGTCGGGCCGGTCATGCGGACGTGGTCGTCCTCGCCCCAGACGATGCGCAGATCGCCGCCCGGCAGGGTGACGGTGGCCTCACGGTCGGTGAGGCGCAGGCGCGCCGCTGCGACGAGAGCGGCGCAGGCCGCCGTGCCGCAGGCCCGGGTCAGGCCGGCGCCGCGCTCCCACACCTTCAGGCGGATGTGGCCGCGGTCGAGGACCCGGGCGAGGGAGATGTTGGCCCGGTCCGGGAAGATCGGGTGGCATTCGAGCAGCGGCCCGACCCGGGCGAGGTCGTAGCTGTCGGGGTCGCGTTCGACGAAGAACACCGCGTGCGGGTTGCCCATGCTGACCGCCCCCGGCGAGTGCAGCACCGGATCGTCGATCGGCCCGACCTGCAGCTCGATGCGGCGGGTGTCGGGAAAGGGCTCGGCGAGGGGGATCTCGTCCCAGCGCAGGCGCGGCCGCCCCATGTCGACGGTGAAGTCCACCGGCGACACCCGCACGACCGCGAGCAGGCCGGGCCGGGTCTCGAGAAGCAGGTTCTCGCCCAGCGGCGGGCGCGCCATCGCGGGATCGTCCAGCATCGCCCAGGCGACGCAGCGGGTGCCGTTGCCGCAGGCGCCGGCCTCCGAACCGTCGGTGTTGTAGATCCGCACGAAGGCATCGGTGCCCGGGGTGACGGGATCGTGCAGCACCATCATCTGGTCGAAGCGCGAGGCCGGGTCGGCCGCGATGGCCCGGGCCTCGGCGGGCTGCACCCGCACGTCGCTCCCGCGCAGGTCCAGAACCACGATCTCGTTGCCGAGCCCGTTCATCTTCAGGAAGCGGCGATGGGCGAGGGGGGACACGGGCAGGGTTCTCCGGCGGGCACATGGGACAGGGGCCGGCCGCTGTATGGACCAGAACCGGTCCGCAGGCGAGACGAGGGCGATCCGTGGGGCCGATGCTCACGGTCTCGCGATGAGGGCGCAACAGCTTTGCGCTTGACGCGTTCGACCGGGCCGGCGATGCCGGCCCTACGCCAGAGCCGGCCGGCCCTCCGCCGGCCCCTGCCAGAGCCGGCCCCGGCCGGCCTACGCCAGAGACCGGAGCGTTCCGCCCGTGATGAAGACCCGCCTCCCGACGATCGCGATCGGCCTCGCCGCGTCCCTGGCCTGCGGGGCCTCCGTTCTGGCCCAGGCGCCCGCGCCGGCCCCTGTGCCGTCGACCGCAGCGCCCCCGGCTGCGACGCCCTCGCCGGCCCAGACGACGCCGCTGCCGACCACCACGGCCCCGGGCCCCGGCCCGGGCGCGAACCAGGCGCCGACGCCACCCGCCCCCGAGAAGGCGCTGCCGCCCGGCACCCCGGCGGTGCCGCCCGCCGCGCCGGCGCCGTCGAGCGCCAACCGACCGCCCCTCGTCGCCAATCCGGGCGACCCGTCGGACGTCGACGAGGTGACGCTGCCGGCCAAGCCCGCCGCGATCCTGTCCGGCAACGCGAAGTGGGACCAGGCGGTGCCGAGCCTCAAGGAGGCGATCGCCAAGGTCGAGGCGGCTTTGGCCCAGGCCGGCATCAAGGCCAACGGCAAGCCGATCTCGGTCTTCAACCGCACCGACGACGACGGCTTCCAGTACGAGGTGATGGTGCCGGTCGAAGCGGTGCCGAGCCCGCGCCCCGCCGGCCTGCCCGACGACCTGCGCTTCGGCGCGACCCCGAGCGGCAAGGCCCTGCGCTTCACCCACAAGGGGCCCTACGAGGGCATCGACCAGACCTACGAGACGGTGACGGCCTATCTCGACGCCAAGGGCATCCTGGTCCAGGACGCCTTCGTCGAGGAGTACCTGACGCCGCTCGCGAGCCCGTCCGACGAGGCGCTCGAGGTCAACATCTACGCCCTGCCGAAGTAGGAGCCGCGCGCCGTCCCGAACGACCGGAGCGTGCGTGGGACGACATCCGGGACTCGGGAAGCCGAGGGCGGAAGACCGCACCTCGATCCGGGATCGATCTCAGACGATACGCCGTAGAGACATACCTCGAAGGCCGTGGGCCGGAGGCCGCGGACGGGATCGGTCGGACCCCGCCGCGGGACGGCGATCCTGGGCGCTACAGCAACGTCCCCTTCAGGATCACCAGCGCCACCGTGAAGTAGATCACCAGCCCCGACACGTCGACGAGTGTGGCGACGAACGGGGCCGAGGCGGTGGCGGGGTCGAAGCCGACGCGCTGGAGCACGAAGGGCAGCATCGAGCCGGTGAGCGAGCCGAACAGCACGATGCCGACGAGCGCGGTGCCGACGGTCGCGGCCACCAGGAACCAGTGCTCGCCGTAATCGTAGAAGCCGAGCTTCTGCCAGATCACGATCCGCACCACGCCGATCGTCCCGAGGATCGCCCCGAGCGTGAGCCCGGCCGGGATCTCGCGGAGCGCCACCCGCCACCAGTCGCTCAAGCGCACCTGGTGGAGGGCGAGCGCCCGGATCAGCAGCGAGGTCGCCTGCGAGCCGGAATTGCCGCCCGAGCTCATGATGAGCGGGATGAAGAGGGTCAGCACCAGGGCCTTTTCCAGCTCGCCCTCGAAGCCCTGCATCGCGCTGGCGGTCAGCATCTCGGACAGGAAGAGCACGCAGAGCCAGCCGGCCCGCTTGCGGATCATGGTCAGGAAGTTGATCGACATGTAGGGCTCGTCGAGCGCCTCCATGCCGCCGAAGCGCTGCACGTCCTCGGTCTGCTTCTGGATCATCGCGTCGATCACGTCGTCGACGGTGACGATGCCGACCACCTGGTTGGTGGCGTCGACCACCGGGATCGCCAGGAGGTCGTATTTCGAGATCAGGCGGGCCGCCTGGTCGCGGCTGGCATCGGCCGAGACCACCACCGGGCGGCGGCTCGGCGCCACCGACAGGATGTTGTCCTCCGGGTTGCCGGTGATGAGGCGGCGCAAGGGGACCGCCTTGGCGAGCGCCCCGGTGCGCGGATCGAGGACGAAGATCGAGTAGATCGTCTCGCGGGTGCGCTCGACCTTGCGGATGTAGTCGAGGGTGAGCCCCACCGTCCACGTCGTCGGCACGGCGACGAACTCGGTCGTCATGATCGAGCCGACGCTCTCTTCCGGATAGGCGATGAGCTTGTCGACCGCCCCGCGGGTCTCGACGTCGAGGCGGGTGCGCAGGTCGGAGCGGCTCGGCTCCTCGATCTCGCGGAAGACGTCGGTGACCCGGTCGGCCGACATCCCCGACAGGAACGAGGCGACGCGGTCGCGCGGCAGCATCTCGATGATGTCGGGGGCGCAGTCGAGCTCGGGCTGGTCCAGCACCTCGACGGCGCGGTCGTGCGGCAGGCTGAGCAGGATGGCGGCCGCCACCTCCGGCGCCTCCCGGTTCAGGGCCTCGACGATATCGGGGGCGCTCTCCTCGGAGAGGCGCGCGGCGAGGGCGGCGGGCTCGACGGGGGCGTCGATCACGGTGTCGGTCATGGCTCACCTGTTGGGCGCTGGCGTCGGCCGGCCGTCTCCGGCCGGTCGCGGCGAGCCGCCGAAAGGCTGAGCGCGCGGGACCTCAGGCCGAAGACGGCAAGGGCGGTCGACTGTGACTGTCGCTCGGCATGGAGTCGGGGGTGTCCGGGAATGCTGCGGCGCGAGAGCGCGCTGCGGGCGACCCGTCACTGCGCCGGGCGGGGGCTTGCGTCAAGAGGGGAACCGCGGGCGCGCAATCGGAATTCGTAAGCGGGGTCTCGTCGACTTGGAGCCCCTGGAAACATTCGAGAAAACCTTGGGGAAGCCCCGGGGAAACCGCGGGAGCCACGATGGTCACGACACGCATCCGCACCTTCTCGGATTTCGCCGCCGCGGTCGCCCGGGCGGCGGGGCGCCCCGGCACCTTCGCGGCGAGCCTGCTGCTGATCGCGGTGTGGGCGTTGACCGGCCCGCTGTTCCACTACTCGGACACTTGGCAGCTGATCATCAACACCGGCACGACCATCGTGACGTTCCTGATGGTGTTCCTGATCCAGAACACCCAGAACCGCGACGGCGCGGCGATCCAGGCCAAGCTCGACGAGCTGATCCGGGCGAGCGCGGCCCAGAACGCCTATATCGGCATCGAGAACCTGACCGAGGAGGAGCTCGACGGCCTGCGCGCCCGCTGCGAGGCGCGGGCGCGGGACTTTCGCCTCAGCGAGGCCGCGGACGCCGCCGAGGAGGCGGCCAACGCCAAGGCCGAGGCGGCGGCCCGGGCCGCGACCGGATCGCGCGGCGGCCTCAGGCGCTGAGCCGGCGGGCCTCCTCCATCTCGCCCCCCATCATCCGGGCGAGCCGCAGGATGTCGCCGATCACGTAGGGCTTGGTCACGAAGATGCTGCCGGACACCGCCGGGTGGTGCAGGTTGGCGGTGGTCGAGGAATAGATCACCGGGCGGTGCGGCTGGATCTGCCGGAAGGCCTCGGCGACGCTCCAGCCGTCGACGAGGCCGGGCAGCCGGATGTCGGTGAGGAGCCAGTCGATCCGGGCGCCGTGCTCGCGCAGCAGCATCAGGGCGGCCTCGCCGCTCGAGGCGGTCAGCGTCGCGACCCCGTGCTGCTCGCACAGGGTCACCAGGAGCTCGAGCAGCATGTAGCTGTCCTCGACGATCAGCACGCAGGGCCGGTCGCCGGGGCGGCGCGGGACGTCCGGTCGGGGCGTCGGAGGCGGAGGGAGAGGCGCTGGCATCGCCGGACGGTCCCGATGATCGATTCCCCGACGCTCGCGCGAATTGGTTAATCGCACGTCAATCCCGTGGCCGGCGCCGCCGTGCCCGGACCGCCCGATCTGTGGCCTTCGTGCAACGGCGTGGCGGCCCGTGGCCGGCCGGCCGGCGGCGCCGCAGCGTGGCCGTATTTCGACGGTGTTGTGTCGCCGGTTCCGGTCACCGTGCGGGGCCGACAGGTACCGGCCGGCGCGTCGAGCTCCCGTCAAGGTTGACGGAACCTTCGCTTAACCGGCCGGGACTACAGACGATCCGGTGTTCCAGTGCATGGCGCCGCCGGACGGGAGGATCCGCTCCGGGCCGTCGCCGGGCGCGGCCCCGCCCGGGGCCGCCAGAGGAGTTTTGGTCGATGTCGCTGCCGCTCGCGCCCCTGCGCGCGCTCAAGATCGCCGCCGCCTTCGGGCTCGCCCTCTCGATGGCCGCCTGCGCGAGCAACAACGACCTCGCCGACGCCTCCGCGGCCTACGGCGCCGGGGGCGCGGGCGGGGCCGGCGGGTACGGGGGCCGCGGCGGCCCCGCGACGCCGGGCAGCGCCCAGGACTTCGTGGTCAATATCGGCGACCGGGTCTTCTTCGATTCCGACTCGACCGACCTGAACCCCACCGCCGTCGCCACCCTCGACAAGCAGGCCCAGTGGCTGCAGCGCTACCCGCGCTACACCTTCCTGATCGAGGGCCACGCCGACGAGCGCGGCACCCGCGAGTACAACTTCTCCCTCGGCGCCCGCCGCTCGCAGGCGGTGCGGGACTACCTCGCCTCCCGGGGCATCGGCTCGAACCGCATGCGCACGGTGTCCTACGGCAAGGAGCGTCCGGTCGCGGTCTGCAACGACATCTCGTGCTGGTCGCAGAACCGCCGCGCCGTCACGGTGCTCGACGGCGGCGCCGGCTCCTGAGCCTCGACAGGGGAGGGCGGCTCGCGCCGCCCCTTTTGCCGGGAGGCGCGGCTTCTGCTAACCCGCCCTCCCGAGCGCGGACTCGCCGAGTGCGGACCCGCAGCCTGACCCGAGCCGTGATGCGCCCCGCCATGCTTCGCCGCCTGTTCCTTGCCCCCGTCCTCGCCGTCTCGGGGCTCGCCCTCGCCGCCGCCTGCCCGGCCGCGGCCCAGGACGCGTCGGAGTTCGTGGTGCGCCTCAACCGGCTCGAGAACCAGTCGCGCCAGATGTCCGGGCAGATCGAGTCGCTCCAGTACGAGAACCGCCAGCTCAAGGAGCAGCTGCGCAAGTTCCAGGAGGACGTCGAGTTCCGGTTCCAGGAGTCGAAGGGCGGCCAGCGCCCGGCTTCCGCGACCCCGCCGGCCAAGCCGCACAAGCGCAGCGACGCCTTCGATCCGTCCCAGAACCCCGATGCCCCGGGCGCCCCGCAGGCGCTCGGCACCACCCAGGCCTCCGGCGCGACCCCGTCCCAGGCGACTCCCGCCGCGCCGCGCCCCGCCGCGACCCCGAACGCCACCGCCGCGCTGAGCGCGCCCCGCGGCGCGATCGAGGACGAGACCCCCGATTACGGCGCCCCCGTGGACCTGCGCCCGCCGGCTCGCGCCGCCGCCCCGGCCGCGACGCCGGCGCCGCGCCCCTCCGCCAGCGTCGCCGCCACCGGCACCGGCGACGCGAAGGCCGATTACGAGGCGGCCTACGCCTACGTGCTGCAGCGCCAGTACGAGCAGGCCGAGATGAGCCTGCGCCAGTTCATCCAGTCGCATCCCAGGGACACCCTGGTGCCGGACGCGACCTATTGGCTCGGCGAGAGCTACCTGCAGCGCAACCGCACCCGCGAGGCGGCCGAGCAGTTCCTGAAGGTCTCGACCGACTACGCCCGCTCGCGCAAGGCACCGGACGCGATGCTGAAGCTCGGCGCCTCGCTCAACGCGCTCGGCGCCCGCGAGCAGGCCTGCGCCACCCTGGCCGAGCTGGAGCGCAAGTTCCCGCAGGCCTCCTCGACCGTGAAGCAGGGCGTCGACCGCGAGCAGCGGCGGGCGCGCTGCGCCGCGTGATCCGGCCTGCCTGAGCCCGTCGACGTGAGCGGCCGGGACGGCCCCCTCGACCCGTCCGAGCGAGATGCCCTCCTGCGAGCCTGGATCGGTCCCGGCACCCCCTACCGGGGGGTGGTGCTGGCGGTCTCCGGCGGCCCCGATTCGACGGCGCTGATGGGCTGCGTCGCCCTCGTGACCACCGCCATCCCGCTCGTCGTCGCCACGGTCGATCACGGCCTGCGATCCGGCGCGCGAGAGGAAGCCGAGGGGGTGGCGGGCCTCGCCGCGGGCTTCGGCCTGCCGCACCGCATCCTCCCCTGGACCGGGCGCAAGCCGGCGGCGCGGCTGCAGGAGGCGGCGCGGCGGGAGCGCTACCGTCTGCTCACCGGCCTCGCCGGCGAGGTCGGGGCCGACCTCGTCCTCACCGCCCATACCCTCGACGACCAGGCCGAGACGGTGCTGATGCGGCTCTGCGCCGGGTCCGGCCCGACGGGGCTCGCCGGCATGGCGCCCGCCCGCCTCCTCGACGACCCGGCCGGTGCCCGCCTCACCCTCGGGCGGCCGTTCCTCAGCGTGCCGAAGGTCCGGCTCGTAGCGACCTGCGAGGCCCATGGCTGGCCGTTCGTCCGCGACCCCTCGAACGCCGACCCGCGCTTCGGCCGCGCCCGGCTGCGGCGCCTGCTGCCGCTGCTGGCCGAGGAGGGCTTGAGCGCCGAGCGCCTCGCCCGCCTCGCCGGTCGGCTGCGCCGCGACGAGGCGGCCTTGGCGCAGGCCGCCGCCGCGGCGTTCCACGACCTGCAACGGACCGATCCGGCGGGAAAGACCGATCCGGCGGGGGAGGGACGCCTCGTCCTCGACGGTCCCGGCCTCGCGGCCCTGCCGGAGGCGGTGGCCCTGCGGGTCGCGGGGCTCGGGCTCGAGGCGATCGCCGGCCACGGGACGGCCTTGCGGCTCGAGCGGCTGGAGCGGGTGCTCCTCGGCGAGGTCCTGCCGGCCCTGCGGGCGGGAGGCACCTGCCGCCGCACGCTGGGCGGCCTGCTCCTCACCGCCCGGGGCGGACGCCTCGTCCTGGAACCGGAGCCGCCGCGGCGGCGCCCGCCCGCGGGGTGACGCGCGGGGGTGGCCGGGCGCGCGGCGCCGCAGGCGCCGGACCATTACTTGGCAAGGCAGGGGCGGGTGCCTACATTGCACCCCGAGTGCCGGTGCCCACCCAGCACGCCCGCGCGGCGCCGCGCTCCTCAGGGATTGACTCTTCGATGAACCCCAATTTCCGAAATTTCGCCCTGTGGGTCGTCATCTTCCTGCTGGTGCTGGCCCTCGTGACCCTGTTCCAGAATCCGGGTCACCGCTCGGGCGGCGGGGAGATCGCCTACAGCCAGCTCCTGAACGACGCCGAGGCGGGCCGCATCCAGAACGTGGTCATCTCCGGCCAGGAGGTGAGCGGCAGCTACACGAGCGGCGGCACCTTCACGACCTACGCGCCGAACGACCCCTCGCTGGTGTCGAAGCTGCAGGGCAAGGGCGTGACCATCACGGCCCGTCCGCCCTCCGACAACACGCCGTGGTTCATCGCGCTGCTCGTCAACTGGCTGCCGATCCTGGTGTTCATCGGAGCCTGGATCTTCCTGTCGCGCCAGATGCAGTCGGGCGCCGGCCGGGCCATGGGCTTCGGCAAGTCCAAGGCGAAGCTCCTGACCGAGGCCCATGGCCGCGTGACCTTCGAGGACGTGGCGGGCGTCGACGAGGCCAAGGAGGACCTCCAGGAGATCGTCGAGTTCCTGCGCGACCCGCAGAAGTTCCAGCGCCTCGGCGGCCGGATCCCGCGCGGCGTGCTGCTGGTCGGCCCCCCCGGCACCGGTAAGACCCTGATCGCCCGGGCGGTCGCGGGCGAGGCCAACGTGCCGTTCTTCACCATCTCGGGCTCGGACTTCGTCGAGATGTTCGTCGGCGTCGGCGCCAGCCGCGTCCGCGACATGTTCGACCAGGCGAAGAAGAACGCCCCCTGCATCATCTTCATCGACGAGATCGACGCCGTCGGCCGCCACCGCGGCGCGGGCCTGGGCGGTGGCAACGACGAGCGCGAGCAGACCCTCAACCAGCTCCTCGTGGAGATGGACGGCTTCGAGGCCAACGAGGGCATCATCATCATCGCGGCGACCAACCGCCCCGACGTGCTTGACCCCGCCCTGCTGCGCCCGGGTCGCTTCGACCGCCAGATCATCGTGCCGAACCCGGACGTGATCGGCCGCGAGCGCATCCTGCGCGTCCACGTCCGCAAGGTCCCGCTCTCCCCCGACGTCGACCTGAAGGTGATCGCCCGCGGCACCCCCGGCTTCTCGGGCGCCGACCTGATGAACCTCGTCAACGAGGCGGCCCTGCTGGCGGCGCGCCGCGGCAAGCGCATCGTCACGATGCACGAGTTCGAGGACGCCAAGGACAAGGTGATGATGGGTGCCGAGCGGCGCACCCTCGTCATGACCGAGGACGAGAAGCGGCTGACCGCCTACCACGAGGGCGGCCACGCCATCGTGGCCTTCAACGTTCCGGCGACCGATCCCGTCCACAAGGCGACGATCATCCCCCGCGGCCGGGCGCTCGGCATGGTCATGCAGCTGCCGGAGCGCGACAAGCTGTCGATGTCCTTCGAGCAGATGACCTCGCGCCTCGCCATCATGATGGGCGGCCGCGTCGCCGAGGAGATGATCTTCGGCCACGACAAGGTCACCTCCGGCGCCCAGTCGGACATCGAGCAGGCGACCCGTCTCGCCCGGATGATGGTGACCCGCTGGGGCTTCAGCCCCGAGCTCGGCACCGTCGCCTACGGCGAGAACAACGACGAGGTCTTCCTCGGCATGCAGGTCAACCGGCAGCAGAACGTGTCGGAGGCCACCGCCCAGAAGATCGACGCCGAGGTCCGCCGCCTGATCGAGGCCGGCCTGCAGGATGCCCGCCGCATCCTCAGCGAGCGTCACGCCGACCTCGAGGCCCTGGCCCGCGGCCTCCTCGAGTACGAGACCCTGTCGGGTGACGAGATCCGCGATCTCATCAACGGCAAGCCTCCCGTGCGCGATGCCGGCGACTACCCGACCAACCCGAGCCGCGGCTCGCCGGTCCCCTCCGCCGGCCGCGGCCGGCCGCGGGAGAACGACGGTGGCTACGAGCCCCAGCCCCAGGCCTGACGGCGCCGGGGCGACCGAACGAGCCGGGGCGGGCTAAAAAGTCCACACCGGCCGGTTTTTGCAGCGAGGGGCGGCGGGAGGGATCCCGTCGCCCCTTGTCGTTGTGGCAGAGCCCCAAAATAACCCAACCAACGTGTGACCGCGTCCGGCTGGAAGAGGCGGCATCGGTCGCCGCGCCCCGAGCGGCGCGGCCCGGCGCCGACGGCCCGGACGGGACAGGGAGACGACGAGCGTGCGCAAGTATTTCGGGACCGACGGCATCCGGGGCCGGGCCAACGGCGTGATCACGCCGGAACTCGCGCTCAAGGTCGGCCAGGCCGCCGGGCTCGTGTTCCTGCGCGGCGACCACCGCCACCGGGTGGTGATCGGCAAGGATACCCGGCTGTCGGGCTACATGATCGAGACGGCGCTCGTCGCCGGCTTCACCTCGGTCGGCATGGACGTGATGCTGCTCGGCCCGATGCCGACGCCGGCCGTGGCGATGCTGACCCGCTCGATGCGCGCCGATATCGGGGTGATGATCTCGGCCTCGCACAACCCGTTCGAGGATAACGGCATCAAGATCTTCGGTCCGGACGGGTTCAAGCTCTCCGACGAGGTCGAGCGCGAGATCGAGCGCCTGATCGACTCGAACCTGCAGACCAAGCTCGCCGGCTCGAACGACCTCGGCCGCGCCAAGCGCATCGAGAGCGTGCATGCCCGCTACATCGAGTTCGCCAAGCGCACCCTGCCGCGGGCGCTGACCCTCGACGGCCTGCGGGTGGTGGTCGACTGCGCCAACGGCGCCGCCTACCGGGTGGCGCCCGAGACCCTGTGGGAGCTCGGCGCCGAGGTGATCGCCATCGGCACCGAGCCGGACGGCTTCAACATCAACCGCGACGTCGGCTCGACCGCCCCCGAGGCGCTGGTCGGCAAGGTGCGCGAGCTGCGCGCCGATATCGGCATCGCGCTGGACGGCGACGCCGACCGGGTGCTGATCGTCGACGAGAAGGGCCAGCGGGTCGACGGCGACCAGCTGATGGCGGTGGTCGCCCGGTCCTGGCAGGAGGACCAGCGGCTGACGAAGAACGGCATCGTCGCCACCATCATGTCGAATCTCGGCCTCGAGCGCTATCTCGGGGGCTTGGGCCTCGGCATGGTCCGTACCGCCGTCGGCGACCGCTACGTGCTCGAGCACATGCGCGAGCACGGCTACAACCTCGGCGGCGAGCAGTCCGGCCACATCATCATGTCGGACTACGCCACCACCGGCGACGGGCTGGTGGCGGCGCTCCAGCTCCTCTCGGTCGTGCAGCGCCAGCAGCGCCCGGTGAGCGAGGTCTGCCACTGCTTCGAGCCGCTGCCGCAGGTGCTCAAGAACGTGCGCTACGGCGCCGGCCGCGAGCCGCTGCGCCAGGACAGCGTCGTCACCGCCATCGAGGGCGCCCGCCAGCGCCTGGGCGAGGGCGGCCGCCTCGTCATCCGTCCCTCCGGCACCGAGCCGGTGATCCGCGTGATGGCCGAGGGCGACGACCGCGACCTCGTGGTCCAGGTCGTCGACGACGTGATCGAGGCCCTGCGCAAGGTCGCAGCCTGAGCGAGGACGCCCCCACCGTCGCGCGATCGACGGACGAGGCGCGGGAACCCGCCGCCTCCTCCGGCGGAGGCATTGCGCGCGTGGCGGAAATCCGGGTCTCCCCGGTTCGTGCCGGCGCTGCGTCCTGACGGATGCAGTCTCGCGCGAAAGCAACGATTTCTCAGGCATAAGGCTTAACGTTAAGGTCGGGTTTACCGAACGCGGCAAGAGTCGTGACGTCTTTCGGAACGGCCGCCCGATCTCCAGCGGCCCTTCGCAACAGGGAACCGTCATGGGCCGCAGCAAGCCACTCGCGCTGGCGCGCATCTTCACGCTCGCTGCGAGCGTGGCCGCGCCGGGGCTCGTTCACGCCGCCGACCTCCTGCCCCCGCCGCCGATGCCGCTGCCGCCCCCGCCGGTTGAGATCGGCGGCAGCTGGTACCTGCGCGGCGATGTCGGCGTCGGCATCCTCGATCTGCGCAAGACGGTCGTCGAGGACGTCTCGACCCCGCGCGTCCCCTACAAGTACACCGCGATCGAGGACCACGTCGGCGACCAGGCCTTCGTCGGCGTCGGCGCCGGCTACCAGTACAATCCCTGGCTGCGCTTCGACGTCACCGGCGAGTACCGCACGCAGGCGGAATGGCGCTTCCTGGCCGAGGACCGGTCCTACGACACCCGCGGCGGCTACAACCTCACCACGGGCAAGTTCTCGTCCGTCGTCGGCCTGGCGAACGGCTACGTCGATCTCGGCAACTGGTACGGCATCACCCCGTTCGTCGGCGCCGGCGTGGGCTTTGCCCACCACATGTTCGGCAGCGTGACGGACCAGGGCCAGGGCACCTACGCCGGCGGCCTCGGCTACGGGCGCGCCAAGGACAAGACCAACTTCGCCTGGGCGGCCCATGCCGGTCTCAGCTACGCGGTCACGCCCAACCTCAAGCTCGAGCTCGCCTACCGCTACCTGAACATGGGCGAGGCCGAAACCGGCGTCGTCGGCTGCCTGCCGAGCTGCGCCCTCAAGACGGTGTACCGCGCCAAGGAGCTCGAGTCGCACGACATCAAGCTCGGCATGCGCTGGATGTTCGGCGCGCCGGTCGTGACCGCCGCCTACGAGCCGCCCCCGCCGCCGATGCCGATGGCGCCGCTGGTGCGCAAGTACTGAAAAACCTCGCACACGCCCGCCCCCGCATCGGGGGCGGGCGGTGCGGCGAAAGGCACTTAAGGTTAAGGGCCCGCTAACCTTGCGGTCTTAATCCTCGTCATCGGGCCCGCGGGTCCGTCCGGCACGATCACGACGTACGCCCCGGCTGAGGAGCCGACCGGGCAGAAGAGGGCGCCCCATGGCACGGTTCGGTCACTGCATTCCGGTCGCGGCCTTCGGGCTCGGCCTGCTCGGCGCGCCGGCCCTCGCCGCCGATCTGCTCCCGGCGCTTCCGCCGCCGCCCCCGCCGCCGGTCGCCCCGGTGGAGGTCGGCTCCGGCTGGTACCTGCGCGGCGACTACACGGCGAGCGACTTCCGCCACCCGAAAGACGGCACGTTGCCGGGCACCGACGGCGCGCCGCTCGTCGGCTTCCGCATGGGGAGCACCGACGGATACGGCGGCGGCATCGGCTACCGCTTCAACAGCTTCCTGCGCGCCGACGTCACCATCGACGGGCGTACCCACAGCCGCTTCCGCGACTATTCCTCGCGCACGCTGTTCACCGAGGGCTTCAACACCGAGGCCGGCAAGATCGACGTCCTGACCGGCCTGTTCAACGTCTACGTCGACCTCGGCACCTGGTGGGGCCTGACCCCGTATGTCGGCGCCGGCGTCGGCATGGCGAGCAACCGCTTCCGCGATGCCTGGACCGGCACGACCTGCTACACCACCGCCTGCGGCGGCGGCGTCGACGGCGTGTACAAGCTCGGCGGCCAGGGCTTCGACGTGCGCGCCAACCACACCGCGATCGGCCTCGCCTGGGCGGCGATGGCGGGCATCTCCTACGAGATCGGCGCCGGCGTGAGCGTCGATGCCAGCTACCGCTACCTCAATGCCGGCAAGGCGCGCTCGGGCTTCGACGCCTACGCCCAGAACACCCGCATCAAGGACATCACCGCCAACGAGTTCCGGGTCGGCCTGCGCTGGGCCTTCGGCAACGGCCTGGCGCTGCCGGGGCTCGGCGGGCTGACCTACTGAGCCTTCATGCCGACGGTCGCCGAGGAGCGCCGCCGGCACCGCGCGCATGCGCCGTCACCATCGATCGAACCGCCCGGTGCGCCCGTCGCACCGGGCGTTTGACTTTGGGGAAGCGACTCGCAGAAACCAGTTTCCGGAAACGCAATATTAAGGTTACCGAGTCATTCTGCCCATAACGGCGCGGCGACGACTGCCGATCGAATGGCCGGGGGCGGGTCCACCATGCGTTTCGCGATTCTCGGAATTCTGGCCGGTCTGGGCCTCGGCGCACCGCTGGCGGCGCAGGCCGCCGACCTCGATTTCGGGGTCCTGCGCGGCGGCGACTACGATCCCGTCGCCGCCCCGTCGCCGACCGTCTGGGACGGCATCTATGTCGGCGGCCATGGCGGCTGGTCGAGCGCGAGCTTCGGCTTCGGCTCGGTCTTCCAGCCGATCGTCGCCGACGCCCTGCGGGCGACGCGGGTCGAGAAGGAGCTGGGTGCTTCGACGCTGCTCCATGCCAGCGACGTCCGCCGCGACGGCGTGAGCTTCGGCGCCTATGCCGGTGTGAACTACCAGTTCGACGACACCGTCTTCGGCATCGAGCTGGACTACACTCATCTCGGTATCACGGGTCGAGCGCCGCAGGATGCGATTGGGCGCAGCATCGTCGGCAGCGACGGCTACTATCGCGCCGCCGGCCTGATCGGCGACTCCTCGACCCAGATCAACGACTACGCCACGATCAGGGCCCGCGCCGGCTACGCCCTCGGCAATCTGATGCCGTACGTCACCGGCGGCCTCGCCATCGGTCGCGCGCAGGTCACGGATCGCGTGTCGATCCAGAACTATGAGTTCGACCAGGCGACCTATCGCTCCAATCAAGCCCTAAGCGATGCGTCGATGCGAGTGCCGGTCGACAATGTCGGCTATGCCCCTGGAAAGTTCAATCAAAGCAACCCGAACTTCAACCCCTACAATCCGCGAGCAAGCGAACTCGACGATCCGCGGGTGATCGCGCGCACCAAGGAAAAGATCGTGGGCGGCTTCGCGGCGGGCGCGGGCCTCGAATACGCGATCACGCCGGGCATCCTGCTGCGCGCCGAGTACCAGTACGTCCTGTTCAACGATTTCGACGGCCACAAGATGAATATTAACACCGTGCGCGGCGGTGCCGCGGTGAAGTTCTAGGGCCCGCTCACGGCGAGCGCTTGCGGGCGCGGCTCCGCCGCGCCACCCTGCCGGGCCGCCCCGCGAGAAGAGGCGGACCGAAGGGCAGGAGATTCCCGATGCAGCGTCTGGCCGGCAAGGTCGCCCTGGTGACGGGCGGCGCGCGGGGGATCGGGCTCGCCATCGCGCGGCGCTTCGCCCGCGAGGGGGCGGCGGCGGTGATCCTCGCCGACATCGACGCGGCGCAGGCCGAGCGCGTCGCGGCCGAGAACCCCGCCTTCGAGCCCTGCGCCCTCGACGTGACCCGGGACGAGGACTGGACCCGGGCGGTCGACCGCACGGTCTCCCGCCACGGCGCCCTCGACGTGCTGGTCAACAACGCCGGCATCGCCGTCGTCGGCACGATCGAATCCGTGACCCTGGAGGAGTGGCGCCGGGTCCAGGACATCAATGTCGACGGCACCTTCCTGGGCTGCCGCCATGCCGTGCGGGCGATGAAGCCGCCGGCCGGGCGGGGCGGGGCGATCGTCAACCTCTCGTCGGTCTCCGGCATCGTCGGCGGGCACAACCTCGCCGCCTACAACGCCTCGAAGGGGGCGGTGCGGCTCCTCACCAAGTCGGTCGCGCTGCATTGCGCGCGCCAGAATTACGGCGTGCGCTGCAACTCGATCCATCCGGGCTTCACCGAGACCGACATGCTGCGCGACCTCGCCGCAGGCAGCCGCTACAGCCCAGAGGAGCTGCGCCAGCGCCTGCAGGCCGCGGTGCCCCTGGGGCGCAACGCCGCGGCCGACGAGATCGCCGGGCTCGCCGCCTACCTCGCCTCCGACGAGGCCGGCTTCGTCACCGGGGCCGAGATGGTGATCGACGGCGGCGTGACCGCCCAATAAACGGCTGCCCCGAAAGTCGGAACCCGGCGGCAGGCTGCCCCCTCTACAGGTCGCCGATTCGCGGCTATTTGTATGCGCCGCAGCAAATTCTCCGGAGACCTGACCGATGTCCGCCCAGGCCGCCCCCGCCCCGACCGATCTCGTCACCCTCGCGCAGGAGGCGGGCCTTTCCGCGAAGGCGCTCGCCGCGGATGCCGCCCGGCGCGTGCGCGCCGGCCTCGTCGGGGCCGACGGCCGCCTGTCGGCGGAGCGCCTCGAGGCCGAGCAGCACGCCGCCCACGGCCTCGCCTGGCTCTCGACCTACGCCGAGGCGATCGTCCAGCTCGGCGCCTACGCGGCCCGCCTCGCAGGCGAGGGGCGCTTCGGCGAGACCGAGACGCTCCTCGTGCGCATCGGGCTCGGCGAGTACCTGGAGCAGCTCTTCGGCGGCATACCGATGAGCCAGGGCGAGATGGTGCGCCCGACGACCTCGCTGGGCCTCAAGGCCCAGGAGGTGGCGCGCCACCGCTCGGACGCCGTCGAGACCCTGATCGCCGAGGGCAACACCGCCAAGAACCGCGCCGCCCTGGTGCGGCTGATCCGCGAGGGCGTCGCCGCCGCGACCGTCGGCGACAGCGGCCTCGACGAGGACATGGAGGCGATCCGCACCGAGATGCGCCGCTTCGGCCAAGCCGAGGTCGCGCCCCACGCCCACGAGTGGCACCTCGAGAACGCCTACATCCCGCTCGAGATCATTGGCCAGATGGCCGAGCTCGGCGTGTTCGGCCTGACGATCCCCGAGGAGTACGGCGGCATGGGCCTGCCGAAGATCTCGATGTGCGTGGTCTCCGAGGAGTTGTCGCGCGCCTATATCGGCGTCGGCTCGCTCGGCACCCGCTCGGAGATCGCGGCCGAACTCATTCTCTGCGGTGGCACCGAGGAGCAGAAGAGCCGCTTCCTGCCCAGGATCGCTTCGGGCGAGATCCTGCCGACCGCGGTCTTCACCGAGCCCAATACCGGCTCCGATCTCGCCTCGCTCCGCACCAAGGCGGTGAAGGACGGCGACACCTGGCGGATCCACGGCAACAAGACCTGGATCACCCACCCGGTCCGCGCCGACCTGATGACCGTGCTGGTGCGCACCAAGCCCGAGGAGCCGGGCCACAAGGGCCTGTCGCTCCTGCTCGGCGAGAAGCCCCGCGGCACCGACGAGGATCCCTTCCCGGTCGAGGGGCTGTCGGGCGGCGAGATCGAGGTGCTCGGCTATCGCGGCATGAAGGAATACGAGCTCGCCTTCGACGGTTTCGCGGTGCCGGAGGGCAACCTCCTGGGCGGCGTCGAGGGCAAGGGCTTCGCCCAGCTGATGCAGACCTTCGAATCGGCCCGCATCCAGACCGCGGCCCGGGCCGTCGGCGTCGCCCAGGCGGCCCTCGATGTCGGCCTGCGCTACGGCGAGGAGCGGGTGCAGTTCGGCAAGCCGCTGGTGTCGTTCCCGCGGGTCGCCGACAAGCTCGCCATGATGGCGGTCGAGATCGCGATAGCCCGCCAGCTCACCTACTACGCCGCCCACCAGAAGGACGAGGGCAAGCGCTGCGACCTCGAGGCCGGCATGGCCAAGCTCCTCGCCGCCCGCGTCGCCTGGGCGGCGGCCGACAACGCGCTCCAGATCCACGGCGGCAACGGCTTCGCCCTCGAATACCAGGTGAGCCGCCTGCTCTGCGACGCCCGCATCCTGTCGATCTTCGAGGGGGCGGCCGAGATCCAGGCCCAGGTCATCGCCCGGCGCCTGCTCGAGGTGCAGTGAGGCGAGGGGGCCGAACGAGCCCCCGACGCGACGACGGCGCGCGGGGATCGCCCCGCGCGCCGTCGTCGTTCCGGGCAACCGACCCGGGGTTACTTGGTGATCTTCACCGAGACCGGATCGCTCGACGGAAAGGTTTCCTCCAGCCCCTCGTCGAGGCGCTCGCTGAGCTTGCTCTGCTGGTTCTCCGGCCGCGCCTTGTCGTCCGGGGAGGCGCTGTCGCGGCGGAAACCGGGCTGGTCCTGGTTCGGGGTCTTGGTGTCGTCGGCCATCGGGGCCTCCCTGGGCACGGCGTCCCGGCACGGGACGGGTTGCCCGGCTAACGCGCGGGGTCGGCGCCTGTTTCGTCCGCCCCGCGCTTAACCGCGCGGTGGCGCCTCGCCGGCTAGGATGCGCGGGTGAGAGGGCCCGCCGATGCACGCCGTCATCCTGACGAATTTCGCCACGCCGAAGGGCGGCGCCGAGAAGGTCGCGATCGAATCCGCCCGCGGCCTCGCCGAGCGCGGCGTCGCCGTGACGCTGATCCACGGGGTCGACGGGCCGGCCGACCCGCTCCTCGACCATTCCGGCATCCGCCGGGTGTCCTTGGGCCTCACCGACGTGTGGGAGCGGCCGGCCTGGCGCGGCGCGATCGAGGGGATCTGGAGCCGCGAGGCGGCGCGGCGCCTGGAAGCGGCGCTGGCGGCCCTGCCGGACAGGCCCGACGTGCTGCACCTGCACCAGTGGACCCGCTCGCTCTCGCCGGCGGTGTTTTCCGTGCTGGCGCGCCAGCGCGCCCCGGTGGCCGTGACCCTGCACGACTACTTCCTCGCCTGCCCCAACGGGGTCTACTACCGCTTCGACACCGCGGAGCCCTGCTCCCTGCGGCCGTTCTCGCCCGGCTGCCTCGCGGCGTCCTGCGATCCGCAATCGCGTACCCACAAGGCGGTGCGGCTGGTGCGCGGCTTCGTCCAACTGGCCGCGATCTTCCGCGGCTTCGGGCGCCGGCCGCTCGCCCTCGTCCACGTCTCCGACGGCAGCAGGGCGCGGCTCGAACCGATGCTGGCCGGCGGGCCGTTCTTCCACTACCGCATCGACAACCCGGTCCGGGTCGAGCGTACCGCCCCGGCCGATCCGGCCGGCGGCGACGCCGTCGCCTTCGTCGGGCGGTTCACCCGCGAGAAGGGGGCCGACCTCGTGGCGCAGGCCGCCCACCGCGCCGGGCTGGCGTCGCTGTTCGTCGGCGACGGGCCGCTCGCGGAGGAGTTGCGCGCCGTGCCCGGCGCCGAGGTGGTCGGCTGGCGCGCACCCGCGGAGGTCGAGGCGCTGCTGCGCCGCCGGGTCCGGGCCGTGGCGGCCCCGTCGCGCTGGCTCGAGACCGGGCCCTTGACCGTCTACGAGGCGCTCGCCGCCGGCATCCCGGCGGTCGCCTCCGACCGGGCCGGCGCCGGAGAGAAGATCCGGGACGGCGAGACCGGCTTCGTCGTCGCGCCCGACGTCGCGGCGCTCGCCGAGGCGTTCGGTCGCTTGAAGGACGACGCCCTGGTGCGCCGCCTCGGCGCGGCCGCGCACGAGCGCTACTGGGCGGCCCCGATGACGCTCGCCACCCACGCGGCGGCCCTGTGCGACCTCTATGCGGGGATGACGGGAGCCGCCGAGGCGCCATCTTTTCAGCGCAGTGCTGTCATGTGAGAGAGCACCCAGACACCGACAGGACACGAATGCCGATGCGCCGCCCGACGACCTCCCTGCTGCTCGCCGCGCTCCTCCTCGGCGCCGCCCACCCGGCAGGCGCGCAGGCCGAGTCGGTGCCGCCGTTCCGCGCCCTTCAGGACAACCGCACGGTCCCGGAGTCGAAGGCGCAGGTGCAGCTCTCCTTCGCGCCGCTGGTCAAGCGCGCGGCGCCCAGCGTGGTCAACGTCTACGGCACCCATGTCGAGAAGCGCGCCGCCAACCGCGGCGCCATGGACGAATTCCTGCGCCGCTTCTTCGGCGATGCCGGCCCGAACCTGCCGCAGGAGCGGGCGCAGCGCTCGCTCGGCTCGGGCGTCATCGTCGATGCCTCGGGGCTGATCGTCACCAACAACCACGTCATCGAGAACATGAACGAGGTGAAGGTGGCGCTGAACGACCGGCGCGAGTTCGAGGCGCAGATCCTGCTGCGCGACCCCCGCACCGACCTCGCCATCCTTAAGATCAAGAGCCCGAGCGGCGGCCTGACGCCGATGGAGATCGGCGATTCCGAGCACCTGCAGGTCGGCGACTTCGTGATCGCGATCGGCAACCCGTTCGGCGTCGGCCAGACGGTGACGCAGGGCATCGTCTCGGCGCTCGCCCGCACCCAGGTCGGCTCGGCCGACTACCAGTTCTTCATCCAGACCGACGCGGCGATCAACCCGGGCAACTCGGGCGGCGCGCTGGTCGACCTCAACGGCGGCCTCGTCGGCATCAACACGGCGATCTACTCGCAGTCCGGCGGCAGCCACGGCATCGGCTTCGCCATCCCCGCCAGCATGGTCAAGGCGGTGGTGGAGACCGCCAAGGGCGGCGCCAAGACGGTGCGCCGGCCCTGGCTCGGCGCGCGCCTCCAGCACGTCACCCCGGACATCGCCGAGAGCGTCGGCCTCGACCACCCGACCGGCGTGATGGTCGCCTCGATGCAGCCGAAGAGCCCGGCCGAGGAGGCGGGGCTCAAGCGCGGCGACGTGATCCTGGCGGTGGACGGCCAGACGGTCGACGATCCGGAGGCCTTCGGCTACCGCTTCGCCCTGAAGGGCATCAGGGGCGAGACCAAGCTGACGGTCCTGCGCGGCTCCAGCCGCACGACGGTGCCGGTGCGCCTCGGCCCGGCGCCGGAGACCCGCCCGCGCGACGCGCTCAAGGTGAAGACCCGCTCGCCCTTCCTGGGCTCCACGGTGGTCAACCTGTCGCCGGCGGTGATCGAGGACCTGCAGCTCGACCTGCCGGCCGCGACGCAGGGCGAGGGTGTGATCATCTCCGAGGTCGAGGCTGGCACCGTCGCCAACCGGGTCGGCCTGCAGAAGGGCGACATCCTGATCGCCGTGAACGGCACCCCGGTCGCCACCACCAAGGACCTGGAGCGGGTCACCCGCGCCACCGCCCCGATGTGGGAGGTCACGATCAACCGCGGCGGGCAGCAGATGACGTCGGTGTTCGGGGGGTAGGGGCGCCTATCGTTCCCGCGCGCCCGGCCTCGTTGTCCGGGCCCGGGAACGATAGGCGCCGTCCCGGGAAGAGGAGCACGGATCTTTTCCTCCTCCCGCGGGCGGCTACGAACGACACAGGCCTTTGCCGGGCCGGGCGACGACGACATCGGCGAGGGCCACGGCGAAGCGGTTCCTGCCGCGGGGCGTGGTCTTGGGTAGGATCTGGGGTCGGCGGGCTTGCCGTGGCGGTTCCAGCCACCGGAGCGTGCCACCATCCGCTCCGATAGCCATGCCCCACGGCCTGGGTCACAGCGCGTTCCAGCCCCCCAATTCTCCCATCCATCGCGCCCGAGCCGGAAAAAACGGACAACGCTCCGCGCAGAAAACGAGCCAGAACCTGCGCAGCCCGCAGCTGGCCGCGCGGAGGGGGAAACCAGCGTCGCGCCCACATCCCGAACTTCCTGCCCCTGAGGCAGTTACCCCGGCGCCCCGCGCCGGAGATCCCCGATGCCCACCCGCCCGACCTTCACCGCCCTGCTGCTTCTCGCCGGCCTCCTGCCGCTGACGCCCGCGCAGGCCGGGCCGGCCCAGGACTATATGTACCAGCGCCGCCAGCTCGGCCGCGGCCAGGTCTGCCGGCCGCCGCTGAAATTCGCGGCCGGCGCCTGCGTCCGGCGCTGCCCGGCGGGCTACCAGGACAACGGGGGCTATTGCCGGCTGCGCAACATGCAGCGCTGACCGCGACGCGGCGGGATCACACCGCCGCCTTATGGAAATGGCTGAGGAAGGCCTTCGTGGCGGCCTGCTGGGGGTCCTCGATGATCTGCCGGGCCGGTCCCTCCTCGACCACGAAACCGTCGCGCATGAACACGCAGGTGTCGGCGACGTCGCGCGCGAAGGCGATCTCGTGGGTGACGAGCACCATCGTCATGCCCTCCGACGCCAGCTGGCGGACGACGCTCAGGACCTCCCCGACGAGCTCGGGATCGAGCGCCGAGGTCGCCTCGTCGAACAGCATCACCTCCGGCTGCATCGCCAGCGCCCGCGCGATGGCGACCCGCTGCTTCTGTCCCCCGGAGAGCCGGTCGGGATAGGCGTCGGCCTTCTCGCGCAAGCCGACCTTGTCGAGGAGCCGGACGGCGAGGTCCCGGGCCTCGTCCCGCCCCCGGCCGAGCACGGTGACCGGCCCCTCCATGACGTTTTGGACGACCGACATGTGGGGAAACAGGTTGAAGTTCTGAAACACCATGCCGACCGTCGAGCGGAAGGCGGCGAGGTCCCGGTCCCGCGGCATCCGATGGTCGGGGCCGAAGCGCATCGCGTGCGACCCGATGCGGATCGTGCCCTCGCACGGGATGGTGAGGAGGTTCAGGCAGCGCAGCAGGGTCGACTTGCCCGAGCCGCTCGGGCCGATGAGCGAGAGGACCCCGCCCTTCGGCACGCTCAGGGAGATGTCCTTGAGCACAGGCACGGGGCCGAACGACTTCCTGACGTGCTCGACCGCGATCATCGTCGTCTCCGGCATGGCCCGCACCGCTTCCGTCGTCATGGGGTCCTTCCTCGTGCTCACCGGGCGAGCCTGCGCTCGAGGCCGTGGGCTAGGGTCGTGAGCGGGAACAGGATGATGAAGTAGATGACCGCGATCATCGTGTAGACCTCGAGCGGCTTGTACGTCGCCGAGGTGATGAGCTGTCCCTGGTAGAGCAGATCGGGAACGGCGAGCACGGATAGGAGCGAGGTGTTCTTCAGCTGGAGGACGACCTGGTTGACGAGGGGCGGGATCATCCGCTTGAGCGCCTGGGGCAGGACGACGCGCCGCATCAGCGCCGCCCGGCGCATGCCGAGGGCCCGCCCGGCATCCCACTGGCCGGTGTCGATCGAGGCGATGCCGCCGCGGATGATCTCGGCGAAGAACGACGCGCCGTAGAGCGTCAGGGCGATGAACGCCGCCGTCGCGGGCTTGAGCTCGACGCCGATCACGATTGGGAGGGCGTAGTAGATCCAGACCAGCTGCACGAGCACGGGCGTGCAGCGGAAGATCTCGATGAAGGCCAGGAGCGGGAGGGTCACCACCCTGGCGTCGGCGAGGCGCGCGACGGCGATCAGGCCGCCGACGACGAAGCCGGCGATCGCCGTGACGATGGTGAACCCGATCGTGTACAGGGCGCCGATCGCGATCAGGCCCTTGTATTGCAGCAGGAACGAAAAGTCCCACTCGTAAGTCATCGTCTGCTCCGGCCCGCTCTACGGGTATCGTGTCTGCGTGAGGCCCGAGTGAAACCAGCGGCCCAGGGTGATGACGTCGAAGACGGGGACGCCGAACGCCTCGGCGACGGCGCGCGAGAACGGCGGCAGGTTGGTGCATTCCATCACGACGGCGCCGACGTCGCTCCGCGCGATCAGCGCGCCCGCGGCCGCCAGGACGTCGCGGGCGAGGGCGGCCGCGTCGTAGGCCGCCTCCCGCTCGATCAGGCCGCGCAGCGCCCCGTTCGCCGGCAGGCCGACGACCGGCGTGGCGGGATCGGCCCCCACCTCGACGAAGTGGGCCGGCGTGAGCGCGTCGGCGTCGTAGGTCACGACCCCGGCCCGCTTGCCGCCGGGCAGGCAGCGGTCGACCAGCGGGAGCTGCATCAGGCTCGATGTCGCGAGCGGCAGCGACATCCGGGCGGCAAGCGCGCGCTGCCGCGCCGCGAGGAACCCGCACGACGTGATGACGCCGACGGCGCCGCGGGCCCGCAGCGCCTCCCCGGCCGCCACGAAGGCGTCCGCCAGGTCGGCGTCCCGCCCCCCGACGACCCGCCGCGCGGTGGCGCCGCGCACGACCTCGAACAGGACCGGAAAGGGCCAGCTCGCCGCGTGCCCGACATCGCCGGGGGGGCGCTCGAACCGGGTGTCGAGCATGATGATGCCCAACGGCGGGGCGGGGTCAGGGGGCATGGAGCGAGACGGGCAGGATGGGTCGAGGGCGCGAGGACCCGGCCCGGACGGGACGTCCCGGGCCGTGGCGACGGGCGCGCGTCATATGGTTTTCCGGAAGTCGTCTTCCGGAAACCAGGATCAGAAGGTGATCTCGGCCGGGATGTCCCCGGCCTTGACCCCGACCAGCTCCAGGCTGGAGGTGATCCAGCCCTTCATCACGCCGAGGCCGCGATTGTACTCGAGCCAGTTGTCGACGAAGGTCCGGAACCGGGGATCCGGCTCGGCCCGCACGCCGGCGCAGGTCGGCTGCGCGCTCGCCGGCGTCGGCACGATGATCTTGCCGACCTTGGGGTTCTTCTTCACCGTCACCAGCGACAGCATCGCGACCTGGATGACGCAGTCGGCGCGGTTCGACTGCACCGACAGCATGGCGTCGTCAGGGGTCTTCAGCGCGAGCAGCGTGGCGTTGGGGATGATGCGCCGGGCGAACAGGTCGTGGGTCGAGCCGATGTCGACGGCGACCCGGACCTCGGGCTTGTTGAGGTCGGCCCAGGTCTTCGGCTCGAAGCCCGGCTTGGCGATGATGGTGAAGGTGTTCAGCATGATCGGCCGGGTGAACTCGACCGTGAGGGCGCGCGAGGGCGTCGGCGACAGGCCGAACATGATGTCGATCTTGTTCGCCTGGAGGTCGAGCACCGCGTTGCCCCAGGTGGTCTCGGCGATCTCGAGCTCGGCATCCATCGCCTTGGCGAGGTCCTGCGCCATGCTCACGCAGAAGCCGGACCACTCCCCGGACGCGATGTCCTTCTTGTAGTACGGCTCGGTCCCGACGATGCCGGCGATGCGCAGCTTCTTGGTCCGCCGGATGCGCTGGAACGTGTTCTCGGCCGCGGGCCCCGTCTGGGCCTGGGCGCTGCCGATCGGGGAGAGGGCGGCCGCCGCCAGCGTGCCGGCGCCGAGAAGCGATGCGATGTCCCTGCGTGATACCATGACGGCCCCTCTCCTTGTTAGCTTGGCGGTTCTTAAACCCTTAGGCCGCAAGGCGGGAGTCTTGTCGATAGGCGCCCCGACGCCACCATGCCTGGATTGCGGGCAGGCCTGACAAGGGCGGCGCCAGGTTTCCGCCCCGCCCGCCGTGGGCGGGGCGGCGGCGCTACTTGGCGGCCGCCTTCACCAGCGGGCAGCCGCCCTCGGCGAGCGGCCGGAACGCCTCGTCGCCCGGCACCGTGGCGATGAGCTTGTAGAGGTCCCACTCGCCGGTGGATTCCTTCGGGGTCTTCACCTGCATCAGGTACATGTCGTGGACCATCCGGCCGTCCTCGCGGATCTTGCCGTTCGTCGCGAACATGTCGTTGACCGGGGTCTCGCGCATCCGGGCGACCACCGTCTTGGCGTCGTCGGTGCCGGCGGCCTGCACGGCCTTCAGGTAGTGCAGCACCGAGGAATAGACGCCGGCCTGGTGCATCGTCGGCATCAGCCCGGCCTTCTCCTTGAAGCGGGTCGCGAAGGCGCGGGTCTCGGGCGTGCGGTCCCAGTAGAAGGCGGTGGTGAGCAGCAGGTTCTGCGCCACCTCGATCCCGAGGCTGTGCACGTCGTCGATGTTGATGAGGAGCGCCAGCAGGGTCTGGCCGCCCTGGACGAGGCCGAACTCGTGCGCCTGCTTGATCGCGTTGACGGTGTCGCCGCCGGCATTGGCGAAGGCGATCAGCTTCGAGCCCGAGCCTTGCGCCTGGAGCAGGAACGACGAGAAGTCGGCGGTGGCGAAGGGCGCGCGCACCGTGGAGAGCACCTTGCCGCCCGAGCGCTTGACCTCCGCGACCGCGTCGCGCTCCAGCGCGTGGCCGAAGGCGTAGTCGGCGGTGACGAAGCTCCAGGTGTCGAGACCCTTCTTCACCGCGGCGTTCCCGGAAACGTGCGAGAGCGCGTAGGTGTCGTAGGTCCAGTGGATGCCGGTGGGCGAGCATTGCGGGCCGGTGAGGTCCGAGGTGCCGCCGCCCGAGACGATCAGCACCTTGCCCTTCTCCTTGGCGATCTGCTGGACCGCGAGCGCCACCGAGGAGGTCGGCACGTCGAGGATCACGTCGACGCCGTCGCGGTCGTACCATTGCCGGGCGATGTTGGAGCCGACATCCGGCTTGTTCTGGTGATCGGCGAACACGACCTCGATCGGCTTGCCGTCGAGGCTGCCGCCGAAATCCTTGACCGCCATCTCGGCGGCGATCACCGAGCCGCGGCCGGTGGAATCGGCGTAGACGCTCGACATGTCGTTGAGGACCGCGAGCTTGACCTTGCCGTCGGAGAGCCGCGGCTCGGCGGCGCGGCTGGGCACGGTCAGGGCACAGAGGGACGCGGCGGCGAGCAGCGCGGCGCGAAGGGGCGTGAGGGGCATTGGGCGTTCTCCCGGGCGCGTCCGCTTCTGGTCGAGCGGATCGTGGCGGGCCCATCAGAGGGGGCGGGGCGGCGGAGCGCAAGTCCGGGATCGCCCGCTCCGCACGCATCACGTCGGGGATCGCCCGGGCCTCGTCCTCGTCCCCTGCAACCCCGATCCGAGGGCCGGTCGGCCGTGGACAGCGACGGCGCAGTCTTTGCCCGAGGTCGATCCCGAGCCGAATCGTCGCGGAATGGTGGTAGCGCGGGATCGGGAGAACAGACAGCGCAGGCCTGCCAGACCGGACAGGCAGGATTCTCATCCGCCCCGCAAGGCAAACGATCGCAAGGCGCGAGTTGTCTCGAAGGTAAACTTGGCTGGGGGACGTGGATAGGGATCCACCGGACCGCCATACGAAAACATGAGATGGTACAGTGGGTTAGCTTCGCTTCCGCCACAGAATGCGTAGCAGCAGGGTGGAGCGGCAGCAAGGACGAACGCTGGGGCCAGCCTGAGGACGGCGGCGCACGGGGACGCACCCTTGCAGAGCCCCCGGCCATCCGCCGTCGATGTCCCGTAATCGCTTCTGGCTCCTTGAGTTCATAGCTTTGGCAGGAGGGTACGACGGCAGGGTCCGCGTAGGGTGCCTCACGCCCTCGGGGCTGGATGCGAGCGACGCGGCTGTGGTGAGACGCGTCGAGCAGGATGACACCGCACGGACGATCACGGGTCTGGCTGGCCGCTTCACGGCCCTGGTGCGCCGCAGGGAAGGGCAAGACCGTCACCAATGATCAGGATGCGGACGCCGCAGCGGACATCGCCGCCTGGATCACGCAAGCACGGAATTGCGACGCTCCTGCCATCGCGACGTTCGCCGCGGGATTGGAGGCGGACGTCGCCGCCGTCCGGGCTGCTCTCACGGAGCCATGGAGCAGCGGCCAGGCGGAAAGCCAGGTCAACCGGCTCGAGCTCATGAAGCGCCAGTGCTACGGACGGGCAGGCCTCGATCTCCTGAAGCGCCGCCTGGTTCCGGCCGCCCGATCCACGCAAAACGAGCAGGAACCAGAAAAAAGGGGCAATCCCAATCCCAGTCGGCGCCAGCCGCGTCTGGCTCACTGCAGCGACAGCGAAGTCGTTGTCGCCGCCTAGCTGCAGCGCCCGCAGTGGGACGATCGACCCAGGCGTCCGCATTGCCGAAGGCAACCCCCGCCCAGCCTCGTCAAGTCGGTCGGCCCGCGTCGGTCAGCCGCTTGAATCGGCTCACCGCGCGCGGTCCCTGCTTTGACCAGATCTCAGGCCGCGCGCACGGTCTCCAGGAACCGATCCACTTCCGCAGAGAGATGCTCTGACTGGCGCGAGAGCTCGGACGCGGATCCGAGAACCTGGCTCGCCGCTGCTCCCGTCTCCTCCGCTGCTCCCGCCAGACCGGCGATGTTGCCCGTCACAGCGCTCGTCCCCATGGCAGCTTGCGCCACATTGCGGACGATCTCCTGCGTCGCAGCGCCCTGCTCCTCGATGGCCGCTGCGATCGAGGCGGCCACGGCGCTGATCTCGCGGATACGGCCGCCGATCCCGCCGATCGCGCTGACCGCCTGACCCGTCGCCCCTTGAACCTGGCCGATCTGCTTACCGATCTCCTCGGTCGCCTTCGCGGTCTGGTCGGCGAGCTGCTTGACCTCCGCCGCCACGACCGCGAAGCCGCGCCCCGCCTCGCCGGCGCGCGCCGCCTCGATCGTGGCGTTCAGCGCCAGAAGGTTCGTCTGACCCGCGATCGAGGAGATCATCGCCACCACGTCGCCGATCTTGGACACCGCGCCGTTCAGCTCGTGCACCAGCCGGGCGCTCTGCTCGGCCTCGGACACGGCGGTCTGGGCGAGGGCGGCGGAACCGGACACTTGGCGGCCGATCTCCTGAACGGACGAGCCGAGCTGCTCGGCGGCGGCTGCGACGGCATCGACGTTGCTGGCGGCTTGGCTGGCGGTCGCCGCGACGGTGGTGGATTGGGCGGCCGTCTCGGAGGCGGTGGAGCTCATCTGCTGCGCCGTCGCCTGGAGTTCGGTGGCGGCGGCCGAGACCTGCGAGACGATGCCGCCGACCGCGCCCTCGAACGCATCGGCCATCTGGCGCATGCCGGCTTTGCGCTGCTCTTCCGCGGAGGCGCGGGCGAGAGCCGTCTGCTCTTCCAGGGACCGGGTATGGATCAGGTTGTCCTTGAAGATCTGGACCGCGCTCGCCATCCGGCCGAGCTCGTCCCTGCGGTCGATCCCCGGGACCGTCGTGCCGACCTGCCCCTCCGCGAGGCGCCGCATCGCCGCCGCGAGGTCGAGAATGCCCCGCACCACGCGGGTCTGCACGATCAGGACCGCGGCGACCGAGAGGAGGCCGGCGAAGACGATGACGACGACCGCCAGGACGAAGCTTCGTTGCGCCGCCGCCGATTCTGCCTTGGCTTTCGCGACGGCCGAATCGATCACGGCGAGCGCCACGTCGACGATCGCCCTCTGCCCCGCGATCACGCCGGCATCCCAGTCGGCCAGCGCGAGGGGAATCTTGCGCCCTTCCGCGACGGCCGCGACGGCGGTCTCCCGCATCGCCTTAAAGGTCCCGCCGTAATAGAGTTCGTTCGAACGCGCGTAGGTGTCCTTCACGGAGGCGTCGAACCCGCCGACGTCGATGATCCGGCCCGCCAGTTGCCAGGCCGTCCGGCTCTCGGTGAAGGCGCTGTTCAGCTGCGTCCAGTCGTTGGCCGTCGCGGCCTGGTCGGCGGCCAGGAGGCGGTTGACGACCAGGGTGCCGCGCCCGTCGCTGGTGCGCGCGGTCCACGTCGCCGCCCGGGCATCGATGCGGCTGCCCAACGAGGGATCGAGCCTCTGGATGACCTTCTCGGTCGCGTCCGAGGTCGCGTCGATCGCAACGAGCAACCGGCTGCCCAGCTCGTCGAGTCGCTTGGTCAGCGACGCGTCGCGCGCCGAGAGCTTCTGATCGTAGGCGGCATCCAGCGCCGGGCGCATCTGCCTCCACTCGTCGGTGAGGCGCTGAAGCTCGCCGCGCTTCGCCAGGACGGCGGGATCGGACACCTGGCCGAGATAGTCGAGAGCGAAGGAGATCGCCTGCTCGAAAGACTTGCGGGCGCCGAGCGACAGCTCGCGATGGCTGCGATTGAGGTCGGGCTCCCGCTGCAGCGTCAACAGCCCGTATCCGCGCTCGACGCGTGCCTGCGCCAAGCTCGCGAACAGGTTGCGGTCTGTCTGCATGTAGACCGCCACCTGGTCGGCCACGTTGCTGCGATCGCGGCTTTTGACGAGCTCGGTCCCAGCCAGGCCGACGGCCGATACTCCGAGAAGAACCGACGTCGATACAATCAAGGCACGAATTGACGGCACGGCGCCCTCTCGGATAAATAGTCTCAAGTCACGATATTGGAAATGCCTTAATCGTTGGTAAATTTCTGAGCTAATACTGATTATGAAGTCTATTGGCGCGCCTCCTGCCTTTGGTCAGATGCTGACAAGATGTTGCACGCTGGTGGCGCGCGAAGGGCGCGCGGAGACGGGCTCGAACAGGCGATCGATATCCGAGAGGCACGCCGCTCGTGCCCCAGCCCGTCACGCTCGCAGGTGGTCGCAGCCCGGGGCCCTGCAAGCCGGTCACGGCGGCGCGACGGTTCGTGGCCGGACCCGCCTGCGCGCGTTCATCGACACCGTGCCGCCGGGCTTGGCCCGGGGCACCGGCCCTGCGGGGCGCCGCTCACGCCTTGACGAGCGGGCACCCGCCCTGGGCGAGCGGCTTGGCCGCCTCGTCGCCGGGGATCTCGGTGACCACCTTGCAGTAGTCCCATCGTGCCTTGCTCTCCGCGGGCTTCTTCACCTGGAGCAGGAAGGCCGGGACCAGGGCGCGGCCGTCCTGGCGCACCACCGTCCGGCCGAAGGCGTCGTCGTCGGCCGGCATCTCCTTCATGCGGGCGATCGCCGCCGCTCCGCTCGCCTTGGCGGCCGTGACGCCGAGCGCGGCGACGGCCTTGAGGTAGTGGAGCGTGCCGGCGTAGCAGCCGGCATGGACCATGCCCGGATAGGCACCCTGCATCCGCGGCAGCACGCGCCTGGTGAAGGCGCGGGTGCGGTCGTTGGCGTCCCAGTAGAAGCTGTTGGTGTGCAGCAACCCTTGCGTCAGCGGCAGGCCGAGCGCGTTGATGTCGTTGAGGAACATGACGGGGGCGGCGATCCGCATCTGGTCGCGCAGGCCGAATTCGTCGGCCTGCTTGAGGCAGTTCACCATGTCGGTGCCGGCGAGCGCGAGACCGAGCACCTGCGCGCCGCTGCCCTGCGCGGCGATGAGGAACGACGAGTAGTCGGTCGCGCCGATCGGGTAGCGGGAATTGCCCAGCACCGTGCCGCCGGCCTGCTGCACGAAGCTCGCCGTCTCACCCTGGATCGCGTTGCCGAAGGCGTTGTCGGTGGTGATGAAGTACCACTTGCGCCCGCCGCTCTTCACCGTCTCGGTGCCGAGCGCCTTCGCCAGCATGTAGGCGTCGTAGGTCCAGTTGATGGTGTTTGGCGTGCATTGCGCGCCGGTGAACTCCATCGAGGTGACCGCGGTGCCGATGCAGGCCTTGTTGCGCTCGGCGGTGACGAAGGCGAGTGCGAGCGCGACGGAGGAGTTCGGCAGGCCGATCACCAGATCGACGCCCTCGGAATCGTACCAGCGCCGGGCTATCCCTGAACCGACATCCGGCTTGTTCTGGTGGTCGGCGAACACGACGTCGACGGAGAACCCGTGCTGCTCGGGTCCGAAATCCGCCACCGCCTGTTGCACGCAACCGACGCCGCCCGGCCCGAGCAGGTCGGTGTAGATGCCAGAGAAGTCGGCCAGCACGCCGATCTTGATCCTCGGCCCCTGGGATCCGATCCCTTGAGCGCGGGCACCACCGCTCCAGGCGGCCGCGAGCGCGGTGGCCCCACCCACGAGGGCTCGTCGCGAGATCTGCATCGTATCCTCCCGTTTGGTCTCAACCACGGTCCCGGGCCGCGGCTGGGTGCCGCGCGCTTCGCGAGATCGGGTCGGCTTTGCATCCCGCGACCGTGTGGTCAGGTCCGCGGGATGTCGGTCTCGATGGCGCCCGATAGGCGCGCGAGCGTCAGGCCGTCAGCCGGCCATCCTCGAGGCGGAGCAGCCCCAGCGGGTTCGCGGTGGAAAGGGCGTCCGGCAGCAGGGCGTCGGGCAGGTCCTGGTAGCTCACCGGGCGCAGGAAGCGGTCGATGGCGAGGCTGCCGACCGAGGTGGTGCGCCCGTCCGAGGTCGCCGGATACGGCCCGCCATGCACCATGGCGTGGCCGACCTCGACGCCGGTGCCGAAGCCGTTGACCAGGATGCGCCCGACCCGGCGCTCCAGCACCGGCATGAGCGCGCGGGCAGCATCATGGTCGGCCTCGTCGAGGTGCACGGCCGCGGTCAGCTGGCCCTCCAGCCGCTCCAGCACCGCCCGGATCGTCGCGAGGTTGGGGCAGCGCACCACCAGGGAGGCGGCGCCGAACACCTCCTCGGCGAGGGTATGGTCGGACAGGAACGCCTCGGCGGTCGTGGAGAACAGCGCCGCCTGGCCCTGATGGGTGCCGCCGGCGAGCCCCCGCGCCAGGGTGGTGACGGCGGGGTTGGCCTCGAGCGCCGCGACGCCGGCGCAATAGGCCCGGTGGATGCCGGGCGTCAGCATCGTGGCGGCCTGGATCTCGGCCAGGGCTGCCGAGGCCGCCTCGACGAAGCCGTCGAGGCCCGGGCCCTCGACCGCCAGGATCAGGCCGGGATTGGTGCAGAACTGGCCCGAGCCGAGAGTGAGCGAGCCGGCGAAGGCCCGGCCGATGTCGCTACCGCGGGCCTCGAGCGCCGCCGGCAGCAGGACGACCGGGTTGATGCTGCTCATCTCGGCATAGACCGGGATCGGGACCGGACGGGACGCGGCCGTGTGCATCAGCGCCGTGCCGCCGGCGCGGGAGCCCGTAAAGGCGACGGCGGCGATGCGCGGATCGGCCACCAGCCGCTGCCCGACGTCGCGGTTCGAGGCGAGCAGGAGCGAGAACGTCCCCTCCGGCAGCCCGCATTCCTGCACCGCCTTCTGCACCGCCGTCCCGACGAGCCAGGCGGTGCCGGGATGGGCGGAGTGCGCCTTGGCGACCACCGGGCAGCCGGCGGCGAAGGCGGAAGCCGTGTCGCCACCCGCGACCGAGAAGGCGAGCGGGAAGTTCGAGGCGCCGAACACCGTGACCGGGCCGACGGCGATCCGACGCAGGCGCAGGTCCGGGCGCGGCAGCGGCTTGCGCTCGGGTTGCGCCGGGTCGACCCGCAGGCCCAGGAAGGCGCCGCTGCGGACCACCTCGGCGAACATCCGCAACTGGCCGACGGTGCGGCCGCGCTCGCCTTCGAGGCGGGCGCGGGGCAGGCCGCTCTCGGCCATGCAGCGCACGATCAAGTCGTCGCCGAGATCGAGGAGGTTGCGGGCAATGGCCTCGAGGAACGCCGCACGGTCTTCGAGGGACGTCTCGCGGAAGGTGTCGAAGGCCGCGTCGGCGAGCGCGCAGGCCCGCTCGACATCCTCCAGCGTCGCCGAGGCGAAGGCCGGCTCCAGGCCGTTGCCGGTGGCGGCCTCGACGGCGCGGAAGGTCTCCCCCTCGCCGCGGACCTGGGCGCCCCCGATCAGGCTGGCATTGCCGATGTTCATGTCGTCGCTCCGGTTCGATCGCTCGTCGTGGTGTCGGTGGAAGGCTCCGCCTCAGCGGCGTTGAGCGTGAGCCCGGTCCGTCCATCCGGCACCGGTATGGTCCAGGCATCCGCAGGGGTCGGACGCCGCATCCGTGTCGTTCGCGACCTCCGACGCCGCCCACCGGCGCAGGCGGGAGGTCTTCCCGATGCCGGGATTGAAGGCGTTGGTCGGATCGAGGCTACGATAGAAATCCCTCAGCGCCGGCTTGGCCTCGTAGAGGTGGCCGACATTGTGCTCGGCCGGATATTCCGCGCCGCGCGCGTCGAGCAGGGCGCAGAGCGCGTGTTCCAGCGCCTCGCAGTCCTGGCCTTTGTGGACGAGGTATTCCTGGTGCATGACGTGGCACAGGAAGTGCCCGACATAGATCTTCAGCGCGATTCTTTCCTCGATGTCCGACGGGAGCCGCTCGAACCAGTCGAGCGCGTCGCGCGGGAGCGCGACGTCGAGGGCGACGATGTCCTCCACGGTCCGTCGATGCACCGTCCGGTAGCGCACGACGGCGCCGCCGGTCACGAAGCGGTTCAGGAGGGCGGCACGGCCCTCCTCGTCGTCGCATTCGAGGAAGGCACCGTCCTCGGAGGGGAGGATCGACGAGAGGTAGTCCCGCATCTCCGCGATGCCGGCGCCGCCGGTGCGGAAGATCAGGTGATGCGCGTAGCGGTCGCGGTACCCGATCAGGCGAGCCGGCATGTGCTCCGGCAGGAGCCGGGTCACGGCCTGCAGCAGGTGATCCGACACGGACTTGCCGAGGCCGACCGCCTCGGTCACCCCGTCGAACCAGCTCTTGGCCGCGTAGGCGCGCGGCACGTTGATCGCGCCGAACCGGCGGATGAAAAGGAAGAGATCCTTGCCGTAGGTCTGGGCGGCGCGGAAGGCGTCCGCGTGCATGTACTCGCCGGCGATCGGCAGGTTCTCGAACCGGCCGAGAACGTGCCGGCGGATCGATTGCAGAACGGCCGGATCGTTCGTCCCGACGTAGAACACCCGCTCCTCCGGCTCGACCGCGAAGGTATCGAGCCGCACGGCGAAGACCGCGACCTTCCCGGCCGAGCCCGAGACCTCGTAGAGCCGCCGCGGATCGGCGTTGAAGCGCGCCGGCGTGGCGGCGTCGATGTCGCGGACGTGCCCGAGATACTCGCGGTCCGAGGCCCAGGCGCCGTTCTCGTCGTGGATGTCGGAGGGGCCGTAGGCCGCGCGGTCGAGGCGCCCCAGGATCTCCTCCGGGGAGGTGCCCAGCGCGACGCCGAGATGGTTGACGAGTTCCAGCCGCCCCTGCGCGTCGATCCGCGCGAAGAGCGAGAGCTGCGTGTAGGCCGGGCCGCGTTGGACCAGCGAGCCGCCCGAATTGTTGCACACGCCCCCGGTCACCGAGGCGCCGATGCAGCTCGAGCCGATGACGGAATGCGGCTCGCGGCCGATCGGGCGAAGGCGCCGCTCAAGGTTCTCCAGGGTGGCGCCGGGCAGGCAGACGACCTGGTGCCCGTCCCGGATCAGGTCGATGCGGATCATGCGCAGCGTGCTGACGATCACGATCGGCCGGTCGTAGCCGTCGCCGAACGGCGTCGATCCCCCCGTCAACCCGGTATTGGCCGCCTGCAGGATGATGGCGACGTCGTGATCGACGCACGCTTGCAGCACCCTCCACTGCTCGAGGAGCGTGCCCGGCTGCACGGCCGCGGCGATCTCGCCCTCGCCGTAGCGGTAGCCGGTACTGAACCGCCGCGTAGCGCGCCGGCCGACATGAACGTGACGGGAGCCGACGATCTCGGCGAGCCGCGCGATGAGGACCTCGGACATTCTTCTTGCTCTCGATGTCGTGGCGCGCGACCGGCAAGGACGCGACCTCATGCTCGCGTCCTCACGGCGCCCGATCGCGCTCCGCCTGCTCTGCTGCCCATCGACCTTGCGACACGACGTATCGCACCTCGCGCCGACGTAACGACCCCATCCCGGTCGGACGAGGGAAGACGCTCGCCGTCGGGCCGCATTCACGCTTGTTCGCGCGTGCGCTCTGCCCTCGACTTCGGGCCGCCGTGCCGTTGCACGGCCCTGACTTGATCACGCCGCCCCGACGACCGGCCCGGGTCGGCGGCGACTATAGGAAAGCACGACGACGTGTAAATCCGGCGCTTGAGGATAGCGATATAACGGCAGGAAATACCGGGCGCCCGGCACCCACGCCCGTTCGCCGGATGGCCGTCCGCCTCGAGAGCGCCCGGCGCGCGGCGGTCATCGCATGGTCAAGGCCCGGATGAACTCCGCGGCCGCCGGCGGGAGCGGCGTCTTGCGGCGGGTGATCACCTCGTAGGCCTGGCTCTTCGAGCGCAATCTGAAATTGAGCGTCCGCGCTGCGCCGAGATCGACGAAGAAGGCCGCGACGTCGCTCGACAGGAGCGCGATGTAGTTCGGGCTGGAATGAAGCAGCGACATCGTCGCGAAGGCCGATCGCGTCTCCACCAGCGTGCGTGGAAACGCCAGGCCGGCCTCGCGGTATTCCTGCTCGAGCGAGATGCGCATCGGCATCATGGCGGTGTAGACGATCCACCGCGACTGCGACAGCTCCGCGAGGGTCACCCGCTTGCGCTCGACGAGCGGATGGGCCGGGTTGGCGACGACCGTGAGCAGCTCGTCGTGGAACGCGACGGTGTCGTAGAGCTCGGGCCTGCCGCTGACGGAGCTTCGGCCGATCATCAGATCGAGGTCGCCGCGGTCCAGCAACCGCAGCAGTTCCACGCTCGTATCCTCGAGGATCTCCAGCGAGACGTTCGGGAAGCGTTCGGAGAACGTCCCGATCGCCTCGGTGACGATCGGGGTCGCCCCCATGATCGTCCCGATGCGCAGCTTCGCCCACGCGCCTTCGGCGATGTGACGCAACTCTTCCTCGAGGCTGCCGATCTGCGACAGCATGACCTTCGCGTGGCGGATCGCGCAGGCCCCCGCGATGGTCGGCGTCAGGCCCCGGTTGGTCCTGGTGAAGAGCTGCTGCTCCACCATGTCCTCGATCTCCTGCAGGCTCTTGGTCGCCCGCGGCTGGCTCATGCCGATGCGCGTCGCCGCCCCCTTCAGCGAGGCGCTGTCATCGATCGTGGCGAGGAGGAGCATCTGCCGCATCGTCAGGCGGCCCAACCCGCGGGTGACAGGCTCCGACATTCGATATTCGCTTTCGTTATATCCGTATCGGAATTCAAGGCATTTACAGCAGAGAACTTACCGGTAGCTTCACGGCAATTGCGACCGCACCGGACCCGATGGGTCACGGGAGCGCCGTTGCCGAAGATTGCGTAAAGGTGGAGGAAGCCGTTGCCGCTGATCAACTACGTCACCCGGGTGCAGTTCGGGTACGGGGTGCTCGACACGCTCGACGCGGAGCTGTCGCTCGCACGGATCGACCGGGCCTTCATCGTGACCGACGCCACGCTCCAGCGCCTCGGCATGGTCGACCGGATCCGCACCCGGCTCGGCGACAGGGTCGTCGGCGTGTTCGATGCGACCCCCAGCAATCCCGACGAGGCCGCGGTCCGTGCGGCCACCGACCTCTTCCGGGCCTGCGGTGCGGACGGCCTGGTGGCGTTCGGCGGCGGTTCGGCGCTCGACCTCGCCAAGGCCGTCGCCGTCATGGCCGCCCATGACGGCCCGCTGAAATCGTTCGCCGTCATCGAGGGCGGCTCCGAGCGCATCACCGCCGCCACCTTCCCGACCGTCGCGATCCCGACGACGTCGGGGACGGGCAGCGAGGTCGGCCGCGGCGCCATCCTCATCCTCGACGACGGCCGCAAGGTCGGCCTCCTGTCGCCCTACCTGATCCCCAAGGCCGCGATCTGCGATCCCGAGCTGACGCTGAGCCTCCCGGCCACGCTCACGGCGGCGACCGGCATGGATGCGATCTCTCATTGCATCGAGACCTTCCTGGCTCCCTCCTTCAACCCGCCGGCGGACGGGATCGCGCTCGAAGGCCTCCGTCGCGCCTGGGGGCACATCCGCGCCGCGACCGAGACCCCGCAAGACCGCGACGCCCGCCTGAACATGAGCATCGCCGCGACGATGGGCGCGATGGCGTTCCAGAAGGGGCTGGGCTGCGTCCACAGCCTCAGCCATTCCCTCGGCGGTCTCAATCCGCGGCTGCATCACGGCACGCTCAACGCCATCTTCATGCCGGCCGTGCTGGCGTTCAACCGCGACGACGCGACCGTGATGGCGGAGGGGAAGTTCGCCCGGCTCGCGCAGGCGATGGGCCTGAAGGACGAGGAGGAGGTCATCCCGGCCATCTCCCGGATGACGAAGCAGATCGGCTTGCCGAGCGGGCTCTCCGCGCTCGGCGTCGAGGAGGCGCTCTTTCCCCAGATCGTCTCGGGCGCGCTCAAGGATCATTGCCACAAGACGAACCCGCGCGAAGCGTCGGCGGCGGATTACCTGGCGATGCTGGAAGGCTCGTACTGACGCTTCGTCGGCGGCACGTCGCTCGAACGGGCCGCCGGTCCACCGCGGTCGCGGCGCGAAAGCGCGACGACGGCGAGAGGCCGCGACGCATCTCGTGACGCGCCCGCACCGTGCCGGCGGCGTGACGGCGCGCCACCAAGGCCGTCTGCCCGCGAGCGAACGGCGTCGCTCCGCTCGCGGGCCGACACCCGCGCCCGGCCGAGCCTGCCCGCCGGGCGGTCCGGGACACCAAAATACGACCAAGCAAGAGGGGAAACGATGTCCATGGAAGCTGATAACGCCCTGCAATCGGCGACGCTGAGGACCGTGACGTGGCGGCTCATCCCGTTCGTGATGCTGCTCTACTTCATCGCCTATCTGGACAGGGTCAACGTCGGCTTCGCCGCGCTGACGATGAATGCGGATCTCGGTTTTTCCGCCACGATCTACGGCATCGGCGCCGGGGTCTTCTTCATCGGCTACGCGCTGTTCGAGGTTCCGAGCAATATCTTCCTGCACAAGGTCGGTGCCCGCATCTGGATCGCCAGGATCATGATCACCTGGGGCCTTCTGTCGGCCAGCATGGCCTTCATCCAGGGCCCGATCAGCTTCTACATCGTGCGTTTCCTGCTCGGCGCGGCGGAGGCCGGCTTCTTTCCGGGCATCATCCTCTACCTGACCTACTGGTACCCGGCGAAGGCGCGCGGCAAGGCGGTGGGCCTGTTCATGGTCGCGATCCCGCTGTCGGCGATGATCGGGGCTCCGGTCTCCTCCGTGCTCCTCGGGGTCGAGGGGTTCGGGATGAAGGGCTGGCAGTGGATGTTCGTCATCGAAGCCGTTCCGGCGCTCCTGCTCGGCTTCGCGGTGCTGGCCTACCTGACCGACCGGCCCGAGAAGGCCGCGTGGCTGCCGGTGGAGCAGCGTGACTGGCTCATCCGGACGATGGAGGCGGAGCGCGCCGGCATCGCGAGCGATCACGGTCACAAGTCGCTGAAGACGGCACTCCTCGACAAGAAGGTCCTCGGCTTCGCGTTCATCTACTTCTGTGTCGTCATGGGTTCGTACACGCTCGGCTTCTGGCTGCCGCAGATGATCAAGAGCTTCGGCACCATGAGCAACCTGCAGATCGGCATGGCGACCGGCGTCGTCAACCTGTTCGCCGTGATCGCGATGATCTACTGGACGCGGCGGTCCGATGCCCGCCAGGAGCGGGTCGGCCACTTCGCGACGGCCGCCCTCCTGGCATCCCTCGCCTTCGGCGTCTGCGCGGCCACGCTGACGACGCCCGCCATCGCGATCGTGGCACTGACCTTCGCGGCGATCGGCATCTACTCGGCCCTTCCGACCTTCTGGACCCTGCCGACCTCGTTCCTGACCGGCGTCGGCGCCGCGGCGGGCATCGCGCTCATCAACTCGATCGGAAACCTGGCCGGCTATCTCGGACCGTTCGTCATGGGATATCTCAAGGATACGACCGGCAGCTACAGCAGCGGCCTGGTGATCGTGTCCGGCCTTCTGGCCGGCGGTGCGGGGTGCCTTCTCCTGCTCGCGCGCAAGAAGAACCGGATCGGCGCGATGGAACACGCTCATTAACGACTGGCGACTGGGATGCGGGAGGCGTGCCGAAAATCGGCACGCCTGGGAAAAGCGCCCGATCGGCTCGCGATCGGGCGCTTTTCCATGACTGTGGTGTTGACGGATTTCTATCGACGACCCGTCAGGTGACGGGCGGTTCGTCGGGGCGGTCAATTCGTGCAGCCGCGGCTCACGAGGAGGAGGGCGGCCAAGAGCGTCCTCCCCGATCCGCCCGCATCGCGTCCCCGGGGAGGGCGGAGGGATGCTCAGCCCGTGTCCGAGGCGCCGGGCATCGAAGGGTTTGACGCATCCAGCGGCGGTCCGGCCGTGCCGTCTCGGTCCCTACCGGGAGGTCCCGATCCCCGCTCCCGTTACCGCGTCGCCGCCACCACGATCCGGGTCCGGCTGATGAAGGCGCGCGGGTCGGCGCCCTGGTGGCCGTAGAGGTCGCGGGTGACCGTCACGCTCTTCGGCCCCAGCGCCTTGCGGCACTCCTCCTTGACGAAGGTCTCGCCGAGCGGCGTCTCGTCGCCGACGGGCTTGGCCTCGGCGCAGGTCCAGCCGTCCTCGCCCCAGTGGCCCCGGGCCTGGATCCCGAGGAGGTGGCCCTTCTTGCGCAGGTAGAGCGGCACCGCGTCGTCGGTCTCGATCACCAGCCCGTCCACCCGCGCGTCGTCGCCCACCAGCAGCGTGAGGCGGGCCGGGTGCCCGGCGACCCGGGTGCCGTTGCGGGTGGTGCCGTCGGCGTAGGAGAAACCGATGGCGTGCAGCCCCTTGGCGTCGGCCGGGCAGGCGCGCCAATCGGTCCAGCCGGCGATGAGCTTGGCCGGGCCTTCGCGGCAGGCGAGGTCGCCGTAGCCCTTCGGCGAGATCTCCGAGACCGGCATCCCGACCTTGATGTCGCGCAGGTCCGCGATCTCGGGGCCGGCGGCCAGAGCCGGGCCGGCGCAGGTCAGGGCGGCGAGGATCGCCAGGTCAGTGCGAGACGGTCGGCGCATCGGAGCCCTCCTTCTTGCGGTAGACGTCGCAGGCCCGGGAGGTGGTGCCGAAGAAGGCGGTGCATTCCTCGAAGGTCGGCTCGCCCTTGCCCTTGAGCTGGGTGGCGACGTAGCCCGCCACCGCGTCGATCTCCGCCGGGCGCAGGAACACGGCCGTCTCCGGCGGCATGTTGCCGGCCATGTCGGCCTTCAGCGAATCGTAGCACTTCACCGAATCGTAGGCGCCGCGCAGGTGGTAGGGCATGCCGGTCCCGGGCCGGCCGCAGCGCACCACCTCGGCGATCTGGTCCTTGTCGAGCTGCGTCTTGCGCAGGGACAGGGCCTCGCCGCCATAGCCGCCGCCGCCGCCGCCATGCCACTTGTGGCAGCCCGAGCAGGCCTTCTTGAATACCGCGAGGTCGCCCTCGCCGCCGCCGCTCCGGACCCCCTGCGCCCAGGCCGCCGGGGAGGCCAGCGCCAGGCCGGCGAGCAGTGCCGGCACTACCAGTTTCCGCATCCGCATGAACCTCTTGCGTGACCTCGTGCGCGGGGATCCCGCGCGTGGCGGGGCGCCGCCGGCGCCCCGCCTCAAGGAATGTCGGCTCAGAGCGCGAAGACGTAGAGCATCGAGCCGGTCTGGATGTTCTTCAGCTCCGGGGTCGAGTCGATGAACCACTTGTCCCAGGCGCCGCCGAGACCGACCAGGATCGCGACGTACTGCTTGCCGTCGACCGTGAAGGTCATCGGGGGGGCGTTGACGCCGCTGCCGGTGCGGAACTCCCACAGCTTCTCGAGGCTCCTGGCGTCGAGCGCCATCACGCCGCCGCCGGGCTCGCCGGTGAAGACGAGGTCGGGCGTCGCCAGCATGCCGCCGAGCAGCGGGAACTGGGTCTCGTGCTTGCCGGCGACCTTGCCGGTCTTCACGTCGATCGCCGTCACGCTGCCGGTGATGCGGAACGGGTTGGTCGGCCCGCCGCCGGTGAAGAACTCGCGGGGTTTCAGGTTGGCCTGCGTCATCGCCTCGTGGGTGACGCGGTTGCAGCTCTCGATGACCGGGATGTACCAGTATTGCAGGTTCGGATTGTAGGCGGTCGGCGGCCAGTTCTTGCCGCCCATGTTGCCCGGGCAGAAATCGGCGGTCTTGTTCTCGGCCGAAGGGGTCGCTGCCGGGTTGTAGCGCTGCACATCCTTGTTCGGATCGTACTCGAACGGCTTGCCGGTATCGGGGTTGATGCCCTTGGTCCAGGTCACCTTCTTGACGAACGGCGTCGCCCAGACGAACTGGCCGTTGGTGCGGTCGACCGCGTAGGCATGGCCGTTGCGGTCGGCCTCGATGGCGAGCTTGCGGCCGCCGGCATCGACCAGGAGGTTCTCCGACACGCTGTCATAGTCGTAGGGGTCGTTCGGCGTGTGCTGGAAGTGCCATTTGATCTTGCCGGTCGTCGCGTCGAGGGCGAGCGTCGAGTCGGTGTAGAGGTTGTCGCCCGGGCGGTAGGCGTTGTCCCAGTCCGGACCCGGGTTGCCGGTGCCCCACACGATGGTGTCGGTGTCGGGGTCGTAGGTGCCGGTGACCCAGGTCGAGCCGCCGCCGCTGACGGCCGCGTTGTTGTTGCCCTTCCAGGTCTCGTAGCCCGGCTCGCCCTTGCCCGGGATGGTGTGGGTGCGCCAGACCTCCTTCTCGGTCTTCAGGTCGGTGGCGGCGATCCAGCCGCGGATGCCGTACTCGGCGCCGCCGACGCCCGAGATCGCCATGCCCTTCACGATCAGCGGTGCGCCCGTGATGGTCTCGCCCTTGTCGGGATCGGCGACCTGGCGCTGCCAGGCGACCTGGCCGGTCTCCTTGTTGGTGGCGATCAGGCGTCCGTCGAGGGTGTGGCTGACCACGAGGTCGCCCCAGAGCGCGACGCCGCGGTTGTTGACGCCGCAACAGGCGACCGCACCGGCCCATTCGCGGTCGGTCTTCGGGTCCATCTTCCAGAGGAGCTTGCCCTCGCCGCCGCGCGTGTCGATCTTGTAGACCGAGCCCCACCCGTCGGTGACGAACATCATGCCGTTCTCGACGATCGGCGTGCCCTCGAGCCCGCCGTGGCTCCAGATGCCGCCGGACTCGATGCCGCCCAGCGCCATCGTCCAGGCGACCTTGAGGCCCTTGACGTTGTCCTTGTTGATCTGGGTCAGGGTCGAGAAGCGGTGGCCGGCGAAGTTCTTGTGGTGCTGGATCCAGTTGCCTTCCTCCTTGTCGGCGTTCAGCAGGCGCTCCTGCGTGACGCCGCCCTCGGCGGCGAGCGCCGGGGGCAGGGAGAGGGCACCGGCGGCGAGCGCGGCGAGGGAGGTGGCGGCAAGGATGCGCCGCGCCGTCCGGGACGTCGTCATGGGGGTCTCCTCCGGGCCGCCGTCTTTTGGGACGTGTCGCCGCGCCGCGGGCAGCCGCGCGGCCGGCGTCTCTTATTAAGAAATAAATCCTAGTTCGCGGCGCGAACCTCGACCGGCACCTCGACCGGGCCGGCCTTGCGGAAGCTCGCCGAGCAGGTGAAGCGCTCGCCGGCCACCAGCGGCTGGCGGGTCTGCAGCAGCATCACGTGCATGCCCTCGGGCGTCAGCGCGGTCTCGCCGGAGGCCTTGAGGGCGATGGCCTGGACCGGGCGCCTGGAGGGCGGGCCCTCGCCGCCCTTGTCGACCGTGACGCGCTCGCTGAAATTCGCGAACGGGCAGCGGAAGCGCACCAGCGAATCGGCCTCGGCCGCACGGTTCATCACCGTCAGGTGCAGGGGCACGTCGGACCCGACCTTCTCGGTGGGGGCGACCGAAGCGTGCAGCACGTCGATCTCGCCGGCCAGGGCCGGGACACAGCCCAGCAACACAGCAAAGGCCACGCTCACCGTGCGGCGCCGGTAGTCGAGAGACGCTCTCAGCGACGGCATGGCGTAGCCGTCCAGGCGTCAAGGCGCGACATGGATGACGACATCCATTATCCTCCCTCTCGTGTCAGCTTCGCCTTTTGGCGGCGAATTGTCCGAGAGGGTAGCCGTCAGGGTTGCGTCGTCAAGGTCTTATTATAAGGCTCGCATAAAAGTTGCCCGCGACCGATCGGCCGGGAGAGCCGCCCCCTCGCACACCCGTCCGCATCGCCCTAGCTGCCGGGGACGGCGCCGAGCGCCGCGACCGCCCAGGGAGATGCGCGATGGCGAAGATCGATCCGACCGAAAAGGCGACGAGCGGCCGTTTCGACGTCCGGGCGATCGCCGACGCCCTGCCGGCGAGCGCCACCACGATGCTGGTCGACACCTACCTGACCGACCGGCCGGCGGCGAGCGCCCGGGTGTTTCGCGTCTACCGGCCGACGCCGGCGCATTACCACGAGGGGTGCGACGAGTACCTCTACGTGCTCTCGGGCCGCGGCACGTTCTGGATCGGCGACGCGTCCGACGAGGCGGAGTTCGGGCCGGGCCAGCTCCTGTTCTTCGAGCGCGGCGTCGTCCACGCCCTGCCGCGGCTGATCGAGGAGCCGGTGGTCTTCCTCTCCGTCGACACGCCCCGCCGGGCGCCGACCGACGTGATCTTCGTCGATGCCGCGAGCGGATCGGCGGAGACCTTCATGGCGCGCAACGCGGCCGAGCCCGATCCGGCTTGACCTCCCCGGCTCCGGCCGCGATGCACGGAGCACAACAAGCGGGAGGACGCGACATGACGGGCGTGAGCGGGACGGGCGCGGGCCGGGTGGCCCTGGTCACCGGGGCTGCGCGGGGCATCGGGCTTTCGGCGGCGCGGCTCTTCCTGGAGGAGGGCTGGCGCGTCGCGCTCCTCGACATCGACGGGCCGGCGCAGGAGGCGGCCGTGGCCGAGATCGCCCGGCCGGACGACACGCTGGCGCTCACCGGCGACGTCGCCGACCCGGAGGCCGTGGCGGCGGCGGTGGCGGCCGTGGAGGCCCGGTTCGGCCGCCTCGACGCGCTCGTCAACAATGCCGGCACGGCGGTGTTCAAGCCGCTCCTCGACACCACCCCGGCCGAGTGGGCCCGGGTGCTCGCCGTCAACCTGACCGGCCCGTTCCTGTGCGTGCAGGCGGCCGCCCCGCTGATGGCGCGGGGCGGCGGCGGGGCGGTCGTCAACATCACGTCGATCTCGGGGCAGCGCGCCTCGACCCTGCGGGTCGCCTACGGCACCAGCAAGGCGGCGCTCAAGCACCTGACGAAGCAGCAGGCGGTCGAGCTCGCGCATCTCGGCATCCGGGTGAACGCCGTGGCGCCTGGGCCCGTCGACACCGCGATGGCCAAGAAGGTCCACAGCCCGGCGATCCGGGCCGACTACCACGACGCGGTGCCGCTCAACCGCTACGGCCTGGAGCGCGAGATCGCCGACGCCATCGTGTACCTGTGCGGGGCGCGGGCGAGCTACGTCACCGGCCAGACCCTGGCGGTGGATGGCGGATTCGACGCCGCCGGCATCGGCCTGCCGACCCTGCGCCGGGATCTCGCGGCGCGCTGACGGCGCACCCGGCGCGACCGGCGCCGGGAGGAATCTCATACGATAATCCGGTTGATCGCTCCGCGATGCAGATTTCAGCTTCGCTCAAGCGCCGCGCGGGCTGGTGATACCGTGTCCGGAAGGGATCTTCCGGACACGGTATCACTCGCCCCGGGCCAGGAACTGCCGGAACCGGTCGGAGCGCGGCGCGGAAAACACCTGCTCGGAGGGGCCGTCCTCCAGGATCCGGCCCTCGTGCAGGAAGATCACCCGGTGGGCGACGTCGCGGGCGAACGCCATCTCGTGGGTGACGACCAGCATGGTGCGGCCCTCCTCGGCGAGCGCCCGCATCACCCGCAGGACCTCGGCGACGCGCTCGGGATCGAGGGCGGAGGTCGGCTCGTCGAAGAGCAGGACGCGGGGGTGCATGGCGAGCGCCCGGGCGATGGCGGCGCGCTGCTGCTGCCCACCCGAGAGATGGGCCGGGTAGTGGTCGCGCTTGTCGGCGATGCCGACCTTCGCGAGCAGCGCCTCGGCCTCGGCGAGGCACTCGGCCTTCCTGCGCCCCAGCACGTGGACCGGCGCCTCGATCACGTTCTCCAGCACCGTGCGGTGGGACCAGAGATTGAAGCTCTGGAACACCATGCCGACCCGGGCGCGGATGCGGTCGACTTGTCGGGTATCCGCCGGAATCCGGCCGCCGCGCTTGGCGCGCCAGGCCACCGCCTCGTCGCCGACCACGACCTCGCCGGCCTCCGGAACCTCCAGGAGATTGATGCAGCGGAGCAGCGTCGACTTGCCGGAGCCCGACGAGCCGAGGATCGCCACCACCTCGCCCTCGCGGGCCGAGAGCGAGACGCCGCGCAGGACCTCGAGTTGTCCGAAATGCTTGTGCAGGTCGCGGACCGCGACGGCCTCGGTACGCGTGGGGGAGGGGGCGAGCATGGGCGGGTCCGACAATTAGGCGGGGCGGGCCACCGGCCGCGGGCGCAGGTCCGGGGAGAGCCAGGCCTCGGCGAGCCGCAGGGCGCCGATGATCACGAAAGTGAGGGCGAGGTAGAAGGCGCCGGCGCAGACGAAGACCTCGAGCGCCCGGAAGCTCTGGGCGATCAGCTTCTGGGCGAGGCCGGTGATCTCCATGAGGGTGATGGTGGAGGCGAGCGAAGTCGCCTTGACCACCGAGATCACCTCGTTGCCGTAGGCCGGCAGGGCCTGGCGGGTGGCGAGCGGCAGGGTGACCCGGCGAAACAGCAGGAGCCGCGGCATGCCGCAGGCGCGGCCCGCCACCAGCGCCCCGTACGGCACCGACAGGACCGCGCCGCGGAAGATCTCCGCCGTGTAGGCGCCGGTGTTGAGGGCGAGCGCCAGGAGCGCGCACCAGTACGGCTCGCGGAAGAACGTCCACAAGCCCCAGGCCTGGAGCGTCGGCCGGAACTGCCCGAGCCCGTAATAGATCAGGAAGATCTGCACGAGCAGGGGCGTGCCGCGAAACACGAAGATGTAGAGCCGGGCGAGCCAGTCGGCGGGCGCGACGCCCGAGAGCCGGCCCCAGGCGGCGAGCGCCGCCAGGACGCCGCCGAGGGCGACCGAGCCGGCGGTGAGGCTCAGGGTGAGGGGCACGCCGCCGAGCAGCGTCCGGATGGTCGATTCGAGGAACGCGACGTCGATCATCGGGTCCCCCGGCGCGCGTGCGACTCGGCCCGGGAAAAGCCCCAGGTCGAGAGCGAGGTGATGGCAAGGTAGAGGGCGCCGGCCGCGAGGTAGAAGGTGAAGGGCTGGCGGGTCGAGCCCGCCCCGACCTGGGCTTGGCGCAGCAATTCGACGAGGCCCGTGACCGAGACCAGCGCCGAGTCTTTGAGCAGGATCTGCCAGACGTTGCCGAGGCCGGGCAGCGCGTCGCGGGCGACGAGCGGCCCCACGACGCGGCGCAGGATCAGCCCGCGATGCATGCCGACGGCGCGGGCCGCCTCGATCTGCCCGCGGTCGAGGGCGAGGTAGGCGCCGCGGAAGACCTCCGCCTGGTAGGCGCCCGAGATCACCCCGAGCGCCACGACGCCGACCCCGAAGGCCGGTACGCCGATGAACCCCTCGACGCCGAACCAGCCCCCGACTACGCCGAGGGCCGCGCTGCCGCCGAAATACATCAGGTAGATGACGAGCAGGTCCGGCACGCCGCGCAGGAGCGTGGTGTAGCCGTCGGCGAGCGCCCGCAGGGGCAGGACGCCGGAGAGCTTGGCGCCGGCCGCCAGGCCGCCGAGCACGGCCCCGAGGAGGAAGCCGCACAGGGCGAGCGCCAACGTGGTGCCGGCGGCGACGAGCAGCGCGCCGCCCCAGCCGCCGGGGCCGAAGCCGAGAAGGGTGAAGGCGCTCACGCGGATGCGGCCCCCGTCCGATGGCGTGCCATCAGCCCTGCGGGGTCATGTCGGCCTTGAACCACTTGAGCGAGAGCTTCTTCAGGGTGCCGTCGGCGATCACCGCGTCGATGCCCTCGTCGAGCTTGGCCTTCAGCTTCGCCTCGCCCTTGCGCAGGCCCATCGCCACGCCGCGGCCGAGGATGCCGCCGCGAAAGCGCGGCCCGGCCAGCATCACCGTGTCGGCGAATTCCGGCTTCTCGACGGTTGCCCGAAGGGGAGCGTCGTTGGCGAAGATCGCGTCGATGCGGCCGGCGGCGAGGTCGAGGTCGTGCTGCTCGGTGGTCTTGTACTCGCGCACCTCGACGGTGCCCTTGAGGTACTTGTCCATGAAGGCGGCGTGGATGGTCGAGACCTGGACGCCGACGGTCTTGCCCTTGAGGAGCGGCTTGATCGCGTCGAGGGCCTTCGCCGCCTCGGCCTCGTCCATCAGGCTGAACTTCTGGCCGCCCATCGGCAGCTTGGCGAGCGGCCCGTTGCGGTCGACCGCGAAGCCCGAGGAGTCGCCGCTATAGGGCTTAGTGAAGTCCACCACCTTCAGGCGGGCGTCGGTGATCGTCATGCCCGACATGATGGCGTCGAACTTCTTGGCGTTGAGGCCCGGCACCACGCCGTCCCAGTCCTGGGCCACGAACTCGCACTTGATCTTCGCGCGGGCGCAGATCTCGCGGCCGAGCTCGATCTCGTAGCCGTCCAAAGTGCCGTCCGGCTTGGTGAAGTTGTAGGGCGCGTAGGCGCCCTCGGTGGCGATCCGGACCGTCGCCGGCACCGCGTCCTCCGCGCGGGCCGCCCCCGCGCAGCCGATGGCGAGGGAGAGGACGAGGGCGAGAGCAGACCTGATTGTCATTGTGGCGTCGTTCCCGAACCGTTGAGGCGTTCCCACGCGCAGCTAACCCGCAAGCCCTGCCTCAAGGCAAGCGCTTGCATGCCCGCACGATGCGAACGGCATGCCACCGGAGGTTTGCACTCACAGGCAAGCGCTGCTATGGCGCCCCCGCGGGCGGAGCGCCCGCCAGGAGTTGAGCGATGGCCCCGAGGGCAGAGGCGCGACGACGGATCGGCTGACCGATCCGCCCTTCCTCATCGACGCCCGCCCGAGAGTGTGCCCGTGACCACGCTTCCCCTCGTCATCCGTCCCGAATCCCCGCGCGACAACGACGCCATCGAGCGCCTGCACGAGCGCGCCTTCGGGCCCGGACGCTACGCCCGCACCGCCTTCCGGCTGCGCGAGGGCGTGCCCCATCTCTCCGACCTCTCGTTCACCGCCCTCGTCGGCACCCTGCTCGTCGGGTCGATCCGGGTCTCGCCGGCCCGGGCCGGCGCGAGCCCGCTCCTGGTGCTTGGGCCGCTCACCGTCGATCCGGCCTTCGGCAGCCGCGGCATCGGCGGCGCCCTGATGCGCGCCTCCCTCGACGCGGCGCGGGAGGGCGGGCACGGCCTCGTCATCCTGGTCGGCGACGCGCCCTACTACGCCCGCTTCGGCTTCCGGGTGCTGCCGCCGCGCAAGCTCACCCTGCCGGGCCCGGTCGATCCGGGCCGGTTCCTCGGCCTCGAGCTGCGTGAAGGCGCGCTCGCCGAGGCCGGCGGCAGCGTCGTCGGCGGGGCCTGAGGCCTCACGCCGGATCGGCCTCGCCGCGATAGGCGTCGAGCGGGATCGTACCGCCCTTGCGGGCGACCTTTTGCTCGTCGACTGCCGGCAGGGCCCCCTCGAAGAGGTCGATCCGCTTCCAGGCCGGGAAGGGCTGGTGCCCGTCCGCGTCGGGCAGGTGCGGCGACAGTTCGGTGCCCCGGCTCCGGTGGATGTAGCGGCCGCAATTGACGAAGATCTTTTCGACCGAGACCCGCACGACGTGGTCGGCGCCCGGATAGAGCGCGAGCAGGCCGGGATCGTCGGCGAGCGCCGCGGCGCCGTGCACCCGCAGGCGGTGCGGATTCTCGAAATCGATGAAGAGCAGGCCGATGCGGGGGTTCTGCCCGAGATTGCCCAGCGTCAGGAACATCCCGTTGCCGTCGTAGCTCGGAAAAATCAGCTCGCTCGGGCCGGTGATGCGCACGAAGCCCGGGGGGCCGCCCTTGTAGGACACGGTGGGCTGGCCGTTGTCGTCGACGGTGCTGAGGAAGACCATCGTGGCACCGGCGATGAAGTCGCGCTCCGGCGCCTCGAACGCCTCGTGCGCGTGGTCTTCCAGCCGGTCGGCGAGACGGCGCGTGCCGTGCTCGTCCTGCAGGCGCCGGTGGCTCTCGCCGAAGAAGACGCTCATCGTTTCCCCCTGGCTCTTCGGCCGTTCGCGGCCGTTACCCCGGTCTAGCACGGGGGCGGGGGGCCGTCGCACCCGCCCTTACGGCTGCGGTGCGACGGATCTCGCGAAGGCCGGCGCCCCGTCCCGGGGACGGCGCGCCGATCAACGACCGCTTCAGTCCTTCATGATCTGGCCGTCCGGCCCGACCTTCACTTCCTTCTCGTTGTCGGCCAGCGCCACCTTGATCTCGTAGGCGACGGCCGAGCCCTCGCGCTCGACCTCGGCCTCGTAGGCCTTGCCGCCGCCGGCCTGCTTCTCGGCGATCGCCAGGGCGTCCTTCAGCGAGACCTTGGCGTTGTTGAAGTCAGCGACCTTGAGGCGGGTGAAGTAGCGCTCGATCGGCTGGTTCTCGCTCTTGTAGAGCTCGCCGGTGTCGGCGTTGATGCCGTGCTCGACCAGCTTGCCGTCCGGATAGACGACCTTGATCGACCAGTGGGTCGGGTTCTTGCCGTCGGCCTTCTCGAAATCGGCGTCGATGGCGCGGCCGTTGCCGTCCTTCTTCTCGGCGGTGGCGATGGCGTCGGCCAGGCTGATCTTGGCAAGCTTGACGGCCTGCCACTCCTTCATGTCCTTCATGTCTTTCGTCGCGACCGGGGCGGTGGTCGTGCCCATCGGGGCGGTGCCCGGCGCGGTCGGGGCGGTCGGGGCCGTCGTCTGGGCGAGGGCGAGGCCGGTGGTGAGGGCGAGGGCGCCGGCGGTGGCGAGGAAGCGGGTCAGCATCGTGGTCTCCGAGGGCGTCTGAGCCATCCATCAGGGACACCGGAAACGCCGCTCCTCCGACTTGGTTGCCCATTGGGCAACATGCTCGCGCGCGAGGCAGGGCCGGACCTGGAACGCCATACTCCCCGCCAGTTGGCTGGACATCACCGGACCCGACGGAGCCCGACCTCCCGAAACCCCCGTTCGCCCGCCGGAAGCCGATCCCGATGCCCGGCCGACGCCGAGATGGATCCCCGTCCGGATTACGGTGAGACGCGCTACCGCGGCTCGGGGCGGCTCGCCGATCGCAAGGCGATCGTCACCGGCGGCGACAGCAGCATCGGCGAGGCGGTCGCGCTCGCCGTCGCGCGCGAGGGTGCCGACGTGCTGATCGCCTATCACGACAAGCACGAAGACGCCCGCGAGACCGCCAAGCCGGTCGAATCCGCCGGGCGGCGGGCGGTGCTGGTGCCGGGCGACATCGAGGATCCGGCCCATTGCCGCGCCGTCGTCGAGAAGGCGGTGGCGGCGTTCGGGCGGGTCGACGTGCCGGTCATCAACGCCGCCCACTGGAGCATTTTCCGACGAAGTGCATGCCGGTTCGTCGAAGAAAATGCCGCAAAACTAAAAACCGAGAGAGCATCGCGATTGCGACACGATCGTGAAGTTCTCTATGCCGTAGCGATTGATTAACTATCCAAGCCAGATGGCGATGGCCGCAGGCTTGACGAAGCCCATATCGTTGACAAGCAATTTGTCATAGCGCGTGGCCACCCACCGAAACCGCTTCAGCTTGTTGAAGAAGCACTCGATCTGGTTACGCTCCTTGTACACATCGCGATCAAATTCACGTGCGACCTTACGGTTGCGGCGCGGCGGGATCACCACCGTCGCGCCGCTCGCGCTCACCACCTCGACTAAGAGCGCCTAACAGAACCTTTTGATCTGGTTGAGGGTGATGAGGCTGGCCTGCAGGAATGTGAAGGCCTCGTAGATGTCGGCGCGCCGTTCGTAGCGGACGGGCAAGCGGCGGGCGCGGTTGAAC
>NZ_JAZFXT010000051.1:0-86425 GCF_036448855.1 Methylobacterium ajmalii | reverse complement strand
CGGGATGGTGGGGATCAACGTGCCGATCCCGGTGCCGATGGCGTTCCACTCGTTCGGCGGCTGGAAGGCGTCGCTGTTTGGCGACCACCACATGCACGGGCCGGAGGGGGTGCGGTTCTACACCCGGTTGAAGACCATCACGACCCGCTGGCCCACCGGCATCCGCGCCGGCGCCGAATTCGTGATGCCGACGATGAAGTGACCGCGGCGGCGAAGGAGGCGGGGTCGAGCCGAGCTTCCTTCGCCTTATCCCGGCCAAGCAGATTTTGCCGAAGTGGTCGCTGATTCGGTGCCGGAAGTCTGCGACAAAACAAGAACCTGAGCGGGCGAAGCGTTGGCCTGCCCACGGTACACGACAGGGGCGTGAAGCCTCTCTGCGTCAAGGCTTTCCCATACGCCACCTCATCCTGAGGTGTTGGCGATCAAAGATCGCACGTGTTGGCGATCAAAGATCGCACGTGTTGGCGATCAAAGATCGCACGTGTTGGCGATCAAAGATCGCACGTGTTGGCGATCAAAGATCGCACGTGTTGGCGATCAAAGATCGCACGTGATCGACGATCGCTGAGCCTCGAAGGACGCCTCCAGAAATCGCAGCGACATCCGGAGGCCTCCTTCAAGGTCAGTCGATCTTCGATCGACTAACGCCTCAGGATGAGGTCGCGGGTGGGAGAGGTAATCATCGCGGATTCACGTCGCTGCCGTGTGCCGTGAGGCCTGCCAACGCAAGTCTGCTTAAGCGCTTCGGGCGCTTGGGGACATACCGACGATGAGAGATCCCGTGACGAGCGATCCGGCCGCGGCCCGGCCTCTGCGCATCGCGATCAATCTCGCCAACGCGGCGCTCGTGCGGATCGGGGAGCACGACGGCGAGCCGCACGGGATCGCCGTCGACCTGGGCCGCGCGCTCGGCGAGTGGCTCGATCGCCCGGTCCGCCTCGTGACCTTCCCGTCGGCCGGCGCCCTCATGGCGTCCGTCGGCGACGCCGGATGGGACGTCGCGTTCATCGCCGTCGATCCGGCGCGCGCCGACCGCGTGGCGTATAGCCGCCCGTATAAGCGCATCGAGGCCGTTTTCGCCGTCCGGGAGACGAGTCCGCTCCGGAACGGCGACGACGTCGACCGGCCGCAGGTGCGGGTCGCGTCGGCGGCCGGGGCCGCCTACCACGGCCATCTCGCCCGGTCCCTCCGGCACGCCGAGCTGTCGACGGTGCCGACGCCGGGCGACGCTCTGCGGCTCCTCTGCGAGGGCGGATGCGACGTCGCGGCGGGCGTCAGGCAGGCCGTCGAGGCGTTCGCGGCGCAGCGCACGGATCTCCGCCTCCTGCCGGGCCGGTTCATGGCGATCGAGCAGGCGCTCGCCGTGCCGCGGCAAGGGACGCTCGGCGCCAGCGTGCTCGATGAGTTTCTCGCGCACGCAGCAGCGAAGGGCATGATCGATGACGATGCGATCTAACGATCTATTTCAAATATAAATGTTGAATATATCTTATTTATGCGCGAGTTTTATCGGATCTATCTCGATAGAATTTTAACAACCCCGGTTCATCGCTTGCTGGATGCAGTACCGGCGCCGCCGCCCGCCCGCGGCGACGCGGCCCTGCCGGGCAGGACGACGGCCCCGGAAGGAGCCGTCGATGGGGATCGCGGCGGCCCGCTCGCCTTCTCGTCGCGAGCGCTGGCCGACGAAAAGGCGGTTTCAGGCGGCCCGCACGGTGGCGAGGAAGCGGGCGACCTCGGCGCCGAGATGCTCGGATTGCCGCGACAGCTCGGAAGCTGCGGACAGGACCTGTCCGGCCGCCGCCCCCGTCTCCTCCGATGCCTGCGCCACCCCGGCGATGTTGCCCGTCACCTCGGTCGTCCCCACCGAGGCCTGGGCGACGTTGCGCACGATCTCCTGCGTGGCCGCGCCCTGCTGCTCCACCGCCGCCGCGATCGACGTCGCCACGCTGTCGATCTCCCGGATGCGGCTCGTGATCGCGCCGATCGCCGTCACCGCCTGCGCGGTCACCCCCTGCACCTCGCCGATCTGGCGCGCGATCTCCTCGGTCGCCTTGGCGGTCTGCTCGGCCAGCGCCTTCACCTCCGTGGCCACCACCGCGAAGCCGCGCCCCGCCGCGCCGGCGCGCGCCGCCTCGATCGTGGCGTTGAGCGCCAGCAGGTTGGTCTGGCCGGCGATGCCCGAGATCATCCCGACCATGTCGCCGATCCGGCCGGCGTTCTGGCTGAGCGCCTGGACGAGCTGCGCGGTCTGGCTTGCCTCGCCCACCGCCGCCTGGGCGAGATGGGCCGAGCCGGTCACCTGGCGGCCGATCTCCTGCACCGAGGCGCCGAGCTCCTCGGCCGCCACCGCGACCGTGTTGACGTTGGTGGCGGCTTCTTCCGCGGCGGCGGCCACGGTGGTCGATTGGGACGCGGTCTCCTGGGCGGTGTCGGTCATCTGCTGGGCGGTAGCCTGGAGCTCGGTGGCCGAGGACGAGACCATGCCGACGATGCCGCCGACGGCGCGCTCGAAGCCGTCTGCGAGCTCGATCATGGTGCGCTTGCGCTCGGCGGCCGCCGCCGCGTCGGCGCGGCGCTTGATCTCGGCCTCCTCGGCGGCCTTGCGGGCGACCATCGCCCTGATGCCCTCGACCGCCTTGCCGACGGCGCCGATCTCGTCGCCGCGGCCGGCCTCCCGGATCTCGGCGTCGATCTCGCCGCGGGCCATGCGCTGCAGCACCCCGACGAGGCCGGCGAGCGGACGGGTGATGCCGAAGACCACGATGAGGACCGAAAGCGCGATCGCTCCGATCAGCCCGGCCGCCGCCGCAGCGGTCAGCATCCACACGGCCTTCGAGACGGATTGCTCCGCCTCGTCCCGGGCCTGGCGCAGCTCGGCGTTCAGGCGATCGACGCGCTCTTCGACGAAGGTCCGCATCTTCTCGCGGGCGGCGCCGGCGTCGACCAGCAGGGCTTTGACCGCCGCCTCGTTGTCGTTCCTGAGGCCGAGGGCGGCCGCCCTGTCGGTGGCGGCGAAGAAGGCCTGCAGCAGGCTTTGAAGCGTCTGGTTAATGGCCTGGCGCTGCGGCGTATCGGCCATTGCGATCAGGGTGTTCGCGGCGTCGAGCGAGGCCTTCACGGCATTGTCGTAGCGGAGCTTGTACCCCGCCAACTCCCGCTCGCGGGTCTCGAGGATGAGGTTGCGGGACGCGATGGCGACCTCGTTGGTGTTGATCCTGATGCTCAGGATCCGCTCGAGCCGGACGGTTTGCTGGTCGACGATGCTGCGCATCTGCTTGGCAAGGCCATCGAGGCCGCTGACGGCATAGACGACCAGCCCGCAGGACACGGTTGCCATGAGCAGCAGCGGCACGACCGATTTCAGCATGATTTTGGTGTTGCGAAGCATGACAGATTCCCCCATCCGGCAAATTTTGTGCAAATATTATCCTTCAAATATAATTTACAATTTACTAATACATGCTGTTTTTGATCCACCTTCGCAAATGAAAATTTCAGCGTAGATTTCGTGAAAGCGATTTAATATTTGTAAAAATATTTATTGTATTCCAGGAAATAACAAGATGCCAACATTTTTGCTGGAGGCTATAGGGATGCGGAATGGGTTCCGTTAGGGTGGTACGAGCGGACTTTCATCTGCAGAACATTCGATGCCGATCACATTACCCTGCAATCCAATCGTGCACGCCAGGGAGGCCGGGCGATGTGCCGCCGACGGCCTCGATCCCTGCTGCCGCTCGGCCCGCATCGACCGGGGCCCCGTGCCCATGCCCGCATCGCGCGGATGATCCGGTCGGATGTCGGCCCGCCCGGGACGGCATGACGCTCCAGGATGGGGTTGCCAAGCTTGACGGTCGCGCGGGTTGTTTCTACCCTGCGGCGTGGTCCGTGATGATGTCGATCGTATAAGACGGGGGCAGGTGAATGGGTGCCGCTTCGTCTCGATACGACGTGGAAGAGCACGCCGGATCGAACTACAGGGAAGTTCTGGCGACAATCCACGCGACGTTGCAGCCGCGTAATTACTTCGAGATCGGCACCCGGGAAGGCGACACGCTCGCCTTGGCGAAGTGCGACGCGATCGCCGTCGATCCCACCTTCGTCATCGCCGATCCCACCATCTTTTCGACGCGCCGGATGTCGCTGCTGTACCAGATGACGTCCGACGACTTCTTCGCACGGTTCGATCCCAGGAACCTGTTCGGCGAGCCCGTCCAGTTCGCCTTTCTGGACGGCATGCACCGGTGCGAGTTCCTGCTCAGGGATTTCTACAACACGGAGGCGGTGTCCGCACCGAACTCGGTGATCGCCCTGCACGATTGCCTGCCGCCGGAACTGCCGATGACGGCGCGCACCGAGGCGGGCATCGTCCCGGTCAAGCCGTCGCGCACCGGGTGGTGGACCGGCGACGTCTGGCGCACGGCGCTCCTCCTCAAGCAGGTCCGGCCCGACCTGGAGATCCTGGCGCTCGATTCCTTCCCGACCGGGCTCGTGCTGGTCACCAGCCTCGATCCCGGCTCGTCGTACCTGAAGGATAACTACAACGCCCTCCTCAAGAGGATGATGTCGTACGACCTGGCGACGATCGGCATCGAGCGCTTCTTCGATGAGCTCCGGGTCGTCAGCACGTCCGAGATCGACAGCGACGAGAAGCTGACGGCGCGGTTCTGGCTCTGAGGGGCCGTCGCGGCACGGTCGCCGCGCCCCATCCCGGGCGCGGTCGCTGCAAGGCCGAGGGGGCCTTCAGCCCTCCGCGGCCCGCAGCGAGCGGGCGCAGGCCGAGAGGATCGCCCGCGCGGTCTCCGGGTAGTCGCTGTCCAGGACGGCCTCGAGGGTGCCGACGGTCTCGGCCAGCAGCGCCTCGCCGTCGGCGACGCCCTGCTTGTGCAGCGCGACCGCGAGCGCGGTCGTCAGGGTGGCGAAGGCGACACCCACATCCTGGTCGGTCATGAGAGGATTCCGTTCCGTCGCGGAGCGGGCCGCCGGGCGATCCTGCCGGGCAGCGAGCCTCTCCGTGGGGAAGGACCGTGGTACGATGGTGGGCGCGACAGGGATCGAACCTGTGACCCCTACGATGTCAACGTAGTGCTCTCCCGCTGAGCTACGCGCCCATCGCCCCGTGCAAGCCGTGGCTCGCCGTGCGGTCCGTCTTCGAGCGGTCCCGTCGCCGGGGCGCCCTGGTCTCGTACAAGCGACCGAGCGGTCTCGGTCTCGTCGCGCTCCGGGGGGATGACCCCTGACATCCGAAGTGCGATGGTGGGCGCGACAGGGATCGAACCTGTGACCCCTACGATGTCAACGTAGTGCTCTCCCGCTGAGCTACGCGCCCTCGAGGCCGTGTGGGCGGCCCCGGTGTGAGAGGGCGTATAGAGGCAGTCGCGGCGGGTGACAAGACGGTTCCGCGGGCCGGCACGGTTTTCCGTTGCCGGCTCCCGACGGCGGCTCGGGCCGGGAGCCGGCCGGGCGGTCCCGCCCGCCGGGCGCCGCGGCCTTCCGAGCCTCGATCGCGCCTTTCCCGGGCTCTGGCCGGGCCTTGCCAGCCGCTCCCGCCGCCTGCTACACGGTCGGCCGCCTGCCTTGGCGTAACCAATTGATTTCATTGAGAATGACGAGGCCGGGCCTGCTGCTCGCCGGCCCTGCGGCAGCGATAGCGGCGCGAGCACAGGTGATGAAGGCGCGAGCACAGGTGACGGCCCAGACCCCTTCCGCGTCCCTCCCCGCCTCCCGGCCCGCCGCCCTGCAGGCGTCGCTCCGCCTCGGGCGCGGCCGCGTCGTCCGGCGCGATTTCGCCCGCCTCGCGCTCGAGTTCGGGGCCGAGGGGCTGAGTCTCGACGTGGCGGATCTCGGGCTCGGGGCGCGCTGGGTCGCGATCGCCTTCAAGGACGAGAACCACGGCGCCTTCAGCCGGGTCGAGCTCACCGCCATCGTGGATGGGCCGGAGGGGCCGCAGGGCACCAGCCTCGACGAGCGCGCCTTCGGCCACGGGCGCTTCACCTGGCTCGGGCGGCTGCCCGCCGGCACCACGTCCCTGCGGCTGACCCCGATGCTCGGCGAGCCGGCGCTGGCCATCGCCGAGTTCACCGTCACGGTGCGCAGCCGCCTCGCCCTCGTCGGCCGGGCGGCCCTGCGCCGGCCGGTCCTCACCGCCCAGGCCCTCTTCTGGCGCTCCGTCGGCAAGCGGGTGCGCTCGCAGCACCGTCTCGCCCGCGCCCTCGTGCCGCCGGGGCTCACCGGCTACGACACCTGGGTCCGTCACTTCGACACCCTGAGCGAGGCCGACCGCGGCCGCATCACCGCCGAGGTGGCGCAGTGGCGCGAGCCGCCGCTGATCTCGGTGGTGATGCCGGTCTACGACCCGGGTTCCAAGGTCCTGGAGGAGGCCCTGCGCTCGGTGCGCGGGCAGCTCTACCCGCATTGGGAGCTCTGCATCGCCGACGACGCCTCGACCGACCCGGCGGTGCCGCGGCTGCTCGCCCGGGCGGCGGCCGAGGATCCGCGCATCCGCGTCGAGCGCCGGCCCGAGAACGGCCACATCGCGGCGGCCACCAACACCGCGCTGGCGCTCGCCCGCGGCGCCTACGTCGCCTTCATGGACCACGACGACGTGCTGCCGGCCCACGCCCTTTACGAAGTGGCGAAGGCGATCCGGCGCGAGCCCGACCTCGACCTGATCTACAGCGACGAGGACAAGATCGACGCCGACGGCCGGCGCTCCGAGCCGCACTTCAAGGGCGACTGGAACCCCGAGCTCCTCTACGGCCAGAACTATCTCAACCACCTGACGGTGGTGCGCCGCAGCCTCGTCGCGGCGGCGGGGGGGCTGCGGCCCGGCTTCGAGGGCAGCCAGGACCACGACCTGCTCCTGCGCCTGAGCGACCGGCTCGACCCGGCCCGGGTGCGCCACCTGCCGGCGATCCTGTACCACTGGCGCACCGCGATCGGCTCCGGCACCTTCTCGGACGCGTTCCTGGCGCGGGCCGAGGCGGCGCGCCTCCAGGCCCTGGAGGAGCTGGTGGCGCGGCGCGGCTGGCCGCACCGGGTCGAGCGGGGCCCGCTCGGCTTCAACCGGCTGGTGCGCGCCCTGCCCCACCCGGCCCCGCTCGTCTCGGTGGTGATTCCGACCAAGGACCGGGCCGAGCTGCTGCGCGTCGTCCTCGACGGGCTCCTGACCGGGACCGACTATCCGGCGATCGAGGTCGTGGTGGTCGACAACGGCAGCACCGAGCCCGCGGCCCTGGCGCTCCTGGAGCGGGCCGCCGCCGATCCGCGGGTGCGGGTGCTGTCGCGCCCCGGCCCGTTCAACTTCTCGGGGCTCTCGAACGACGGTGCTGCGGCCGCGCGCGGGCCGCTGCTCCTGTTCCTCAACAACGACATCGAGATCGTCGCGCCGGGCTGGCTCACGGAACTGGCCTCGATCGCGGTCGAGGACGGGGTCGGTGCCGTCGGCGCCAAGCTGTCCTATCCGGACGGCACGCTCCAGCACGGCGGCGTGGTGCTGGGGGTCGGCGGCGTCGCCGGCCACAGCCACCCGGATATCGGGCCCGACGACCCGGGCTATTTCGGCCGCATGGTGATCTCGCAGGAGGTCTCGGCGGTCACCGGCGCCTGCCTGATGATGCGGCGCGCGGTGTTCGAGGAGGTCGGCCGGTTCGACGCCGCGCATCTGGCGGTGGCCTTCAACGACATCGACCTGTGCCTGCGGGTGCGCAAGGCCGGCTACCGGGTGATCTGGACGCCGCACGCCGCCCTGACGCACCACGAATCGAAGAGCCGCGGCAAGGAGGACACCCCCGAGAAGCGCGCCCGCTTCGAGGCCGAGGTCGCCACCATGACCGAGCGCTGGGGGCCGGAGCTGCGCAACGACCCCTACTACAACCCGAACCTCGCCCGGGCGAAGGCGCTGTTCCGCCTCTGGTGACGGGGCGGACGTTGCCCGTTTTGCACTGCAACGCTACAGCGGTGCCCGCGGGCGCCGCGCCGCGCCGCTGCCGGGAGGACGTGAGATGCGCGTTGCGATGGTGGGGGCGGGGTATGTCGGCCTGGTCTCCGGAGCCTGCTTCGCCGATTTCGGCCACACCATCACCTGCGTCGACACGGCGCCGGAGAAGATTACCGCCCTCAAGGAGGGCCGCATCCCGATCTACGAGCCCGGCCTCGACGCGCTGGTGGCCGAGAACGTGCGCCAGGAGCGCCTGACCTTCACCACGGACCTCGCCCAGGCGGTCGCCGGGGCCGACGCGGTGTTCATCGCGGTCGGCACGCCCTCGCGCCGGGGCGACGGCTTCGCCGACCTCTCCTACGTCTACCAGGCGGCGCGCGACATCGCCGCCGCCGTCACCGGGCCCACCGTCGTCGTCACCAAGTCCACGGTGCCGGTCGGCACCGGCGACGAGGTCGAGCGCATCGTCCGCGAGGCGCGGCCGGACATCGCCATCGCGGTCGCCTCGAACCCCGAATTCCTGCGCGAGGGCGCGGCGATCTCCGACTTCAAGCGGCCCGACCGCATCGTCGTCGGTGCCGACGATCCCGCCGCGGCCGCCGTGGTGAGCGAGCTCTACCGCCCGCTCTACCTCAACCACGCGCCGATCCTGGTGACGAGCCGGCGCACCGCCGAGCTGACCAAGTACGCGGCCAACGCCTTCCTGGCCACCAAGATCACCTTCATCAACGAGATCGCCGACCTGTGCGAGCAGGTCGGCGCCGACGTGCAGGAGGTCGCCCGCGGCATCGGCCTCGACAACCGCATCGGGCGCAAGTTCCTGCATGCCGGGCCGGGTTACGGCGGCTCGTGCTTTCCCAAGGACACGCTGGCGCTGGTCAAGACCGCCCAGGATGCGGGCTCGCCGGTGCGCCTCGTCGAGACGGTGGTGGCGGTCAACGACAGCCGCAAGCGCGCCATGGCCCGCAAGGTGATCGCCGCCTGCGGCGGGTCGGTCCGCGGCAAGCGGATCGCCGTGCTGGGGCTGACCTTCAAGCCCAACACCGACGACATGCGCGACGCGCCCTCGCTGTCGATCATCACCGGGCTGCAGGATGCCGGCGCCGCGGTGACGGCCTACGACCCGGAGGGCATCGAGCAGGCCCGCCCGCTCCTGCCCGACGTGGCCTATGCCACCGATGCCTATGCCTGCGCGGAGGGCGCGCACGCTCTCGTGATCGTGACCGAGTGGGACGCCTTCCGGGCGCTCGACCTCAAGCGCCTGCGCGAGGCGATGGCCGAGCCGGTCCTCGTCGACCTGCGCAACGTCTACCGGCCCGAGGATGCCCGCAAGCACGGCTTCGCCTATGCCAGCGTCGGGCGGCCCTGACCGATCCGCCGGATCCCGATCGTCGATCGGGATCCGTTCCCTGTCATGAATCCAGACGATCGCCGGGAGCGAGCCGATGCAGACCTTCTTCGTCGAGATCAAGTGCCGCCTGGGAAAGACCTACACCGTGGCGAGTGCTCTGGCCGATCGGGAGATCGCCTCCGAGATCTACTCGACGGCCGGCCACTACGATGTCCTGGCGAAGTTTCACGTCGATGACGGGGTGGATATCGGACATTTCGTGGCCGAGCACGTCCAAACCATCGCGGATATCCAGGATACCCGCACCATCATCACCTTCAAGGCGTTCTGAGCGCGATCGGCCCGCCTCGCCGCTCCGCCCCATTGCCACCCGATTCGTCGGGTCTAAGGCGGGGCGGGCGCGACCGGCCCGGCTCGGGGTGCCTTCGAGCTTGGCAGCATTACCTGTGAGTTCTGGTATTTCTACCGGATGACAGTGTTGTGGCGCCTATGCGGGCCTTGTGCCTCGCTATGCCGCAGGACTTCGACTGATGAAGGCATGTCACAGGTGGGGCAAGTCTTGCCCTATCGGTGCGGATGGCTCCGTTCCGGGGTTGGCGCGGTGCCGGCCTCATACTATGGGTTAGGGTGAATGCCCGGGTGCGGCGCCGCCGCGTCCCGTCCTCCGTAAATGAGCGTGTGCGAAGCGAACGTGATACAGCGTCCTGACATCGCGATCATCGGTCGGTCCTGCCGGCTGCCGGGCGCCTCTGGCGTCGACAGCCTGTGGCAGATGCTCGTCGAGGGACGGTGCGCCGTCTCGCGCATCCCGGAGGACCGGTGGTCCCTGGAGCGCATGGGCCACCCCCGGGCGCAGGAGCGCGGCAAGAGCTACACCTGGGCGGCCGGCGTCATCGACGATCCGTGGTCGTTCGATCCGTCGGTCTTCGGCATCTCGCCCCGCGAGGCCGAGCAGATGGACCCGCAGCAGCGCCTGCTGCTGGAGCTGACCTGGGAGGCCCTGGAGAATGCGGGCCTGCGGCCGTCGGCGGTCGCCGGCAGCCCGATCGGCGTGTTCGTGGGCGCCTCCTCGCTCGATTACGGCAACCTGCGGGTGCTCGACACCGCCTCGGGCGACGCCTACGCGGCGACCGGCAACACCCTGTCGATCCTCTCGAACCGCATCTCCTACATCTTCGACCTGAAGGGGCCGAGCTTCACCCTCGACACTGCCTGCTCGTCGTCCCTCGTCGCGCTGGACGCCGCGGTCTCGGCGATCGCCTCGGGGCGGATCGACACGGCGGTGGTGGCGGGCGTCAACCTGCTGGTCAGCCCGTTCAACTTCGTGTCGTTCTCGAACGCCTCGATGCTGTCGCGCACCGGCCTGTGCCAGGCCTTCTCGGCCAGCGCCGACGGCTACGTGCGGGCCGAGGGCGGCGTCGTCCTGGTGCTGCAATCGGCCGAGGCCGCCGCCCGCAACGGCGCGACCGTGCGCGGCGTGATCGCCGCCTCGAAGGTCAACTCGGACGGGCGCACCACCGGCATCTCCCTGCCGTCGGGCTACGCGCAGGGCGCGCTGCTGGAAGAGATCTACCGCGAGGCCGGGGTCGCCCTCGACGCGATCGCCTTCATGGAGGCCCACGGCACCGGCACCCCGGTCGGCGACCCGATCGAGGCCGGCGCCATCGGCGGCAAGCTCGGCCGCGGCCGCTCGACCCCGCTGCCGATCGGCTCGATCAAGACAAATATCGGCCATACCGAGCCGGTCTCCGGCCTCGCCGGCCTGCTCAAGGCGAGCCTGGCGCTGGAGCACGACCTGCTGCCGCCCTCGCTGCACAGCGCCGAGCTCAACCCGGCGATCCCGTTCGACGAGCTGAACCTCGCGGTCAACCGCGCCCTGCGCCCCCTGCCCCGCACCGGCGCGGAGCGCTTCGCGGGCGTCAACTCGTTCGGCTTCGGCGGCACCAACGCCCACGTCATCCTGACCGACCCGGCTCCCGTCGCGCCGTCGGCGTCCGCGTCGGACCCCGCCCCCGAGGTGCTGCTGGTCTCGGCCCAGACCAAGGCGGCGCTCGCCGATCTCGCCCAGGACTACGCCGCCCGTCTCGACGGGGCTGACGCGGCCGAGGTGTCGCGCGTCGCCGCCGCCGCCGCGCATCGCCGCGAGCGCCTGCCGGTGCGCGCCGCGATCCCGCTGCGCGACCTCGACGCCGAGGCGGTGACCGAGGCGCTGCGGGCCATCGCCGAGGGCGAGGAGACGCCCGCGGCCTCCCTCGCCACCGCGGTCGAGCGTGCCGGCGGCGTCGCCTTCGTGTATTCGGGCAACGGCAGCCAGTGGGCCGGGATGGGCCGGGACGCCTACGCCCTCAACCCGGTCTTCCGCGCCCGCTTCGACGAGACCGACGCCCTGTTCCGGCCGCTCGCCGGCTGGTCGCTCAAGGAGGCGCTGTTCGCCGACGACCTGGAGGCGCGGCTCGCGCTCACCAGCGTGTCGCAGCCGCTGATCTTCGCCATCGAGGCCGCCTCCACGGCCGCCCTGAAGGCCGTCGGCCTCACCCCGACGGCGATCGTCGGCCATTCGGTCGGTGAGATCGGCGCCGCGGAGGCCGCCGGCATCCTGACCCTCGAGCAGGCGGTGAAGGTCATCTTCTACCGCTCGAAGCACCAGGAGGCGACCCGCGGGCTCGGCACCATGGCGGTGCTGCTCGCCCCCGTGGAGGAGGTCGAGGCCTTCCTCGTCGACTATCCCGCGCTCGACATCGCCGCCCTCAACAGCCCGAAGGCCGTGACGGTGGCGGGCCCCGTCGCGATGATCGACGCCGCCATGAAGGCGCTGGCGCGCAAGCGCCGCCGCGGCCGCAAGCTCGACCTCGACTACGCCTTCCACGGCCGCCTGATGGACCCGATCGAGGCGCCGCTGCGCCGCGACCTCGCCGGCCTCGCGCCCTCCCCCGGCACCGTGCCGCTGGCCTCGACGGTGACCGGCGACGTGCTCGACGGCACCGCCTTCGATGCCGGCTACTGGTGGCGCAACATCCGCGAGCCGGTGCGCTTCAGCGCGGCGGTCCAGGCCGCGGCGCAGGCCGGCGCCCGGATCTTCGTCGAGGTCGGCCCGCGCCCGACCCTGCTGCCGCATATCGGCGACTGCCTCGAGCCCCTCGGCCTCGACGGCGCCACCGTCGGCGTGCTGCCGAAGAAGACGCTCGCTGCCGACCCGTTCCGGCGCGCGCTGGCCGCGGCGCTCGCCGCGGGCGCGGCGGTCGACGAGGCCGTGGCCTTCGGGGCCGACCCGGCCGGGGCCGTGGCGCTGCCGCACTACCCCTGGCAGCGCAAGGTCTTCCGCCTGCCGGAGACCACCGAGGCGGTGAACCCCGCGAGCGCCCGGCCCTACCATCCGCTGATCGGCGCCCGCCAGGGCGCGGACGGCCTGGAATGGCTGGCCCATCTCGACGTCGCGACGGTGCCCGAGCTCGACGACCACCGCATCGACGGCCAGGCGATCCTGCCCGGCGCGGGCTTCGCCGAGATGGCGCTGGCGGTCGGCCGCGAGGTCGTGCGCTCCGAGGGCGTGACGCTCGCCGACCTCGAGATCCAGCAGCCGATGGTCTTCGCCGAGGAGGGCGTGCGCGAGGTGCTGTCCCGGTTCTCCCCGGGCGCCAACCTGGTGCAGATCCTCTCCCGGCCGCGCCTGAGCCAGGCGCCCTGGCAGCTCCACGCCGTCGCCAAGCTGGTCGAGGGCGAGACCCCGGCCCCGGCGCGCCTCGCGGTCGCGGCCCTGCCCTCCGAGACCACGGTCGAGGGCGAGGCGCTCTATGCCCGCGCCCGGGCGTCGGGCCTCGGCTTCGGCCCGTCCTTCCGCCAGGTCGCCCGCTCGGCCCGGCTCGACGAGGCCACCATCGTCTCCGAGCTGCAGCCGGCTCACGCCGAGGCCCGCTACGGCCTGGCGCCGGCGCGGCTCGATTCGTGCTTCCACGGCCTGATCCTGCTCTTCGCCGACCTCCTCGGCGAGGCGGCGACCCGGGCCTACGTGCCGATCCGCTTCGGCGAGATCCGGCTGGTGCGCCCCGGCGCGGCCATCGCCCGGGCGGTGATCCGCACCCGGCGCTGCAACGAGCGCAGCATCCTGGCCGACTTCACCCTGGTGGACGAGGCCGGCGAGGTCATCGCCACCTTGCGCGAGGGCCGGTTCCAGGCCCTGCGGATGAAGGCCGGGGGCGACCTCGACGCCTTCGCGATCCGCCAGTTCACCGAGCTCGCCACCGAGCCGACCGCGATCGCGCTGGAGCCGCAGCCGGCGGTCGCCGCCCTGGTGCGGCGCCAAGCCGGTGCGGTCACCGCCAAGGGCGATGCCGCGCTCGGCGCCGGCCACATGCTGCTCGAAGGCTGGGCGACCTCCCTCGCCGACCGGCTCGCCCGCGGCCTCGCCGTCGGCGGCATCGTCGACGTCGCGGCCTCGCGCCGGCTGCCGGCAGCCTTGCGTCCCTGGCTCGTCAACCAGCTCATGGCGCTCGAGGTCAGCGGGCTGGCCGAGTCCGCGGGCGACGACCGCTGGCGCCTGCGCGCCGACGTGACGCTGCCGGCGACCGACGAGATCATGCGCTGGATCGCGGCCGACCATCCCGAATTGTCGGCCGAGCTCCTGCTCTGCGCCGATCTCGGCGCCGTGGTGTCGCGCATCCTCGCCGGGACCCTCTCCGACGCTCCCTCCCTGCCGCAGGCGGCGCTCGACGCCTTCTGCTTGCGCGGGGCCACCGTGCGGGCCTCGGCCGACGCGGTGATGCGGCTCCTCGACGACAGCGCCGCCGCGCTGCCGCGCGACCGGGCGCTGCGCCTGCTCCAGGTCGGGTTCGGGCCGCTCTCGGCCCAGGTCGCGACCTTCGCCGGCCTGCACGAGGCGCGCCTCACGGTGTTCGAGGCCGACCGGCGCCTCGCCGAGCGCGCCCGCCTCGCCCTGCCGTCGGGCGTCACGATCGTCGAGGATCCGGCGCAGCTCGGTCTCGCCGCCTTCGACGCCGTGCTGGCGAGCGACGTGCTCCACCGCGCCTCCCGCGACCTCCTCACCCCGCTCGCGGCGTCGCTGGCGGCCGGCGGATTGTTCGCGGCGGTCGAGCCCGGCGCCTCGCTGTTCCGCGACATGGTGTTCGGCCTCGATGCCGGCTGGTTCGAGGTCGCCGGCAACCTGCCGGTCGGGCGCCTCGACGACGTGGCGGGCTGGCAGCGCTCGTTGAGCGCCGTCGGCCTCGTCAAGGTCGCGGCCGACCGGGCGGTCACCCGCAACGGCAACGACCTGCTGCTGCTCGCCGAGGCCCCGCCCCGGCCGAAGGCCGCCGCCGGCCAGACCTTCGCCTTCGTCATCGGCTCCGAGGACGAGTTCGCGGCCGAGACCGCCTCCTCGCTGGCCACCCTCCTGGTCGCGGGCGGGGTCCACGTCTCGATCATCCTCGATTCCGAGGCGTCGCTGCGCGAATTGGAGCGCGAGACCCCCGACACGGTCGTCTACCTCGCCGGCGCCTTCAACCGCGGCGGCGAGGCGGCCGAGCGGCTGCGCGAGCGCTGCCTCGGGCTCAAGCGCTGCGTCGAGCATCTCGGCACCCGCCAGACCCGGCTCTGGGTCGTCTGCCCCGGTGCCACCCGCGACCGCGGCGGGCCGGCCTGCAGCGTCGAGGCCGGGGTGTGGGCCTTCACCCGCACCCTCGCCAACGAGGTCGCCTCCCTCGACGTGCGCCGCATCGACCTCTCGCCGTCGATCTCCTCGAAGCGCGCCGCCGAGCGCCTGCGCGACCTGATCCTGTCGGGCACGCACGAGACCGAGATCGTGGTCGACGACGCCGCCACCCGGGTGGTGCGCTTCGCGCAAGGGGCGCGGCCCGTCCGCCGCTCCGGCGCCGCGGCTCCCGCCGCGCGCCTCGAGCGCAGCACCACCGGCGGCCTCAACGAGATGCACTGGGGCCCGGCCGAGCGGGCCGCCCCGGGTGCCGGCCAGATCGAGATCGCGGTCGAGGCCACCGGCCTCAACTTCCGCGACGTGCTCTGGGCCCTGTCGATGCTGCCCGAGGAGATCCTGGAGGACGGCTTCGCCGGCCCGCGGCTCGGCCTCGAATGCGCCGGCCGCGTCGCGGCGGTCGGTGCGGGCGTGACCGCGTTCAAGCCCGGGGACCGGGTTGTGGCCTTCGCCCAGTCGGGCTTTGCCACCCACATCGTGGTGCCCGAGATGGTCGTGGCGGCCGCCCCCGAGGGGCTGTCGTCCGAGGCGGCCGCCACCACGCCGGTCGCCTTCCTCACGGCCTTCTACGGCCTGGTGACGCTCGCCCGCCTCAAGGCCGGCGAGTGGGTGCTGGTCCATGGCGGCGCCGGCGGCGTCGGCCTCGCGGCGCTCCAGATCGCCCGGATGCGCGGCGCCCGGGTCATCGCCACCGCGGGCTCGAACGAGAAGCGGGCGCTGGTCAAGGCGCTGGGCGCCGAGCACGTGCTCGATTCCCGCTCGCTCGCCTTCGTCGACGACATCCGCCGCATCACCGGCGACGGCGTCGACGTGGTGCTCAACAGCCTGTTCGGCGAGGCGATGGAGCGCAGCCTCAACTCGCTCAAGCCCTTCGGGCGCTTCGTCGAGCTGGGCAAGCGCGACTACGTCGCCAACACCCATATCGGCCTGCGGCCGTTCCGCCGGAACCTGTCCTACTTCGGCGTCGACCTCGACCAGCTGCTCCAGTTCCAGCCCGACGAGGGCAAGCGACTGTTCCGCGAGGTGATGGCGCTCTTCACCGACGGCAGCCTGAAGGCGCTGCCCTACCAGCCCTTCGCGGCGGAAGAGGTCTCGGACGCCTTCCGGCTGATGCAGCAATCGGGTCACGTCGGTAAGATCGTGATCGCGCCGCCGAAGGCCGGCACGATCCCGGCCGAGACGGGCAAGCCCTTCGTGGTCGCCACCGACCGCGTCCACCTCGTCACCGGGGGGCTCGGGGGCTTCGGCATCGAGGCGGCGCGCTGGCTCGCCGACCGGGGCGCGCGCCACATCGCGCTCGTCGGCCGCAAGGCGCCGTCCGGCGAGCCCGCGCTCTCGACGATCGCCGAGCTGAAGGCCCGCGGCGTGTCGGTGCAGGTCGAGTCCTGCGACATCGCCGACCGTGCCTCGGTCCAGCGCCTGCTGGATCGCGTCGAGGCCAAGGGGGTGAAGCTCGCCGGCATCATCCACGGCGCGATGGTGCTGCAGGACGGCCTGATCGCCAACCTCGATCCGGCCGCCCTCGAAGCGGTGATCGCCCCGAAGGTGATCGGCGCCGGTCACCTCGACGCGCTCACCCGCGACCGGGCGCTCGACTACTTCGTGCTGTTCTCCTCGGCCACGACCTTCATCGGCAATCCGGGCCAGGGCTCCTACGTCGCCGCCAACGGCTTCATGGAGGGGCTGGCCCGCCAGCGCCGCCGCCTCGGCCTTCCGGCCCTGGCGGTGGCCTGGGGCGCCATCGGCGATGTCGGCGTGCTCGCCCGCAACAAGGCGGTGATGGAGACGCTGGCCGGCCGCGTCGGCGTGACCCCGGTCGATGCCCGCAAGTCCCTCGACCTGATGGCCGAGGCGCTGGGCGTGCAGGGCGGCGCTTCCGACGACGGGGTGATCGCCATCGCGTCGATGCACTGGGGCAAGGCGCGCGAGCGCCTCGCCACCCTGCGCTCCCCGAGCTATGCCAGCCTCGGTTCCGAGCAGCAGGCGGAGGCCGGCGGCGCGGTCGCGATCAGCATCCCGGGCCTGTTGCGCGCCCACGACCTCGACGACGTCCGCAAGACGGTGGCGGACGCCATCGTGGAGGACATCGCCCGGATCCTGCGCCTGCCCAAGGACGACATCAGCCGGGTGCGCCAGCTCTCCGAGATCGGCCTCGACTCGCTGATGGGCGTCGAGCTCGGCGCGAGCCTGCAGGAGCGCTTCGGCCTCGACGCGCCGCCGTCGGGCGTGTCGAGCGGCCAGACCGTGACCGAACTCGCCGACACCCTGATCCAGTCGGTGGCGGCCCCGGTCGACGAGAGCGCGGCGGCGGTGGTCAGCCTGTCGCAGCGCCACGGCGGGGTCGAGTCGGCCGATGCCGAGGCGCTGCAATCCCTCCAGGCGCTGGTCGAGAAGAACAGCCAGGACATCAAGGTCATCACCCAATGAGCAGCGGATCCTCCCATGGCGCGGGCGGGCGCGAGGCCCTGGCGGGCTTCGTCGCCGCCCGCCTCGGCAAGGCTCCCGTCCGCCCCGCCCCGGCCCGGCCGGAGCCCAAGCCCGCGCTCGCGCAGGCCCAGAGCTTCGACAGCCTGCCGGCCTACAAGGAGCTGAAGCTCCAGCGCTCCGCCGCCGACCTGATCGGCCTCGGCAATCCGTTCTTTCGCGTCCACGACGCCAAGGCCGGCGCGACGACGCAGATCGACGGGCGGACCTTCACCAACTTCTCGTCCTACGACTATCTCGGGCTCAACGGCCATCCGGAGGTGAACGCGGCGGCGCAGGCCGCGCTGTCGACCTACGGCACCTCGGCCTCGGCGAGCCGGATCGTCGCCGGCGAGCGCCCGGGCCACCTCGTCCTCGAGAAGGCGCTGGCCGCCCATTACGGCACCGAGGCCTGCGTGGTCATGGTGAGCGGGCACGCCACCAACGTCGCCACCATCGCGGCGCTGCTCGAGCCCGGCGACGTGATCTACCACGACACCCTGATCCACAATTCGGTGGTCACCGGCGCGCAGCTGTCGGGCGCCCAGCGCCGCAGCTTCGCCCATAACGACCTCCAGGCCCTCGAGTCGCTCCTGCACGCGACGCGTCACGAGCACCGCCGGGCGCTGATCGTGATCGAGGGCCTCTACAGCATGGACGGGGACGCCCCCGACCTCGCCGGCTTCGTCGCCCTCAAGGAGCGCTACGGCGCTTGGCTGATGGTCGACGACGCCCACGGCCTCGGCGTGCTCGGTAAGGACGGCCACGGCCTGCACGAGCATTGCGACGTGCCCCCCGGCAGCGTCGACATCTGGATGGGCACGCTGTCGAAGACGCTCTCGTCCTGCGGCGGCTACGTCGCGGGAGCCGGCGCGCTCATCGAGCTCCTGAAGTGCACCGCGGGCGGCTTCGTCTACTCGGTCGGCCTCTCGCCGCCGCTCGCCGCCGCCGCCACCGCCTCGCTGGCGCTGATGCGGCGCGAGCCGGAGCGGGTCGCGCGGCTGCGCCGCAACGGTTCCCTGTTCCTCGCCTGTGCCCGCGAGCGCGGCCTCGATGTCGGCACCAGCCTCGGCCTCGCCGTGGTGCCGGTGATCCTCGGCGACTCGCTCAAGGCCGTGACCCTGTCCGACCGGCTGTTCCAGCGCGGCATCAACGTGCAGCCGATCATCCACCCGGCGGTGCCGGAGCGCTCGTCGCGCCTGCGCTTCTTCATCACCTCCGAGCACACGCCCGAGCAGATCCGCGAGACCGTGACGGTGCTCGCCGACGAGCTCGACGAGCTGAACCAGGGCGGCTCGCTGGTCGAGCGGCTGATGGCGCGGCGGGCCTGACGGCCCCATCCCGGGTCCCGTCGCGGGGCCCGGCCGCTTCCCGGACGAGGCGACCGGCGTTCGGCCATAATCCGCACCGATCCGCGGGTCGGATCCCGGGCTCCGCCTCGGCGGCCCGGGACGCCCCCGGACCGTGTCGAGACCGGATGCCCCCGTCAGCCGCGCAGCTCGTCCACCAGGAACTCCCGCACCGCCCCGGCCTCGATGCCGGGGGCGATGAAGCTCTGGCCGATGCCGCGGGCCAGGATGAAGGTCAGGGCGCCGTCGCGGACCTTCTTGTCCTGGCGCATCGCGTCGAGGAGCTGGTCGGCATCGCCGCTTCCGCCCGGGACCTGATCGAGCCGCGTCGGCAGGCCGGCGAGCGCCAGGTGGTTGGCGACGCGGCCGGCATCCTGGCCCGGGCACAGGCCGAGCCGGGCGGAGAACCGGAAGGCGAGGCACAGGCCGATCGCCACCGCCTCGCCGTGGACGAGGCGCGCCGCCTTGTAGCCGGTCAGGCGCTCGAGGGCGTGCGCGAAGGTGTGGCCGAGGTTGAGCAGCGCCCGCTCGCCGTCCTCGCGCTCGTCGCGCACCACCACCCCGGCCTTGGCCCGGCAGCAGGAGGCCACCGCCGTCTCGCGCGCAGGTCCCCCGGCATAGATCTCGGCGAGGTTCGCCTCACACCAGGCGAAGAACTCGGGGTCGTCGATCAGCCCGTACTTCGCCACCTCGGCGTAGCCGGCGCGCAGCTCGCGCAGCGGCAGGGTGTCGAGGGTCGCGGTGTCGGCGATGACGAGGCTCGGCTGGTGGAAGGCGCCGACGAGGTTCTTGCCGTGGGGCGAGTTGATGCCGGTCTTGCCGCCGACCGAGGAATCGACCTGGGCGAGCAGGCTGGTCGGTGCCTGCACGAAGCGAACGCCCCGGCGCAGCGAAGCCGCCGCGAAGCCCGCGAGGTCGCCGACGACGCCGCCGCCGAGCGCCAGCACGAGGTCGCCGCGCTCGATCCGGTGGCCGATCAGCCCGTCGCAGACCTGGGCGAAGCCCGCGTAGCTCTTCGAGCCCTCGCCGGGCGTCACCGCGATGAGCGCCGTGCGCAAGCCCGCCCCGGCGAGCGCGTCGGTGACGGCCGCGCCGTACTCCGCCGCCACGGTCTCGTCGCTCACCACCGCGACGGCCCGGGCCTTGAGCGCGGCGACGCGGGCGCCGATCCCCGCGAGCAGGCCGCGTCCGACCAGGATGTCGTAGGCCCGGCCCCCGTCGAGGGGGACGTGAACGGTCTCAATCTGCGCGGTCACGGCGTCGTCCGTCGTCGAGCGGTTCAATGGGCGGCGAAGCTGTGCCCGGCGGTCTCGGGCTCCCCGCCGGTCTCGGGCGGCGAGCCCGTGGGATCGCCCGCCGCGCCGCCGGCATAGCCGTCCGCCGGGTCGCCCAGCATGTGGGCGTCGAGGGCTTCCAGCACGTCCTGCACCACCCGGTCGTGCGAGACCTCGCGGGAGACCACCATCACGTCGGCCCCGCCATAGACGGGATGGCGCAGGTCCATCAGCCGCCGCATCGTGCCCTCGGGATCCTCGTTCTGGAGCAGCGGCCGGCCCGGCCGCTTGCGCACCCGGCGCATCAGCACGTCGAGATCGGCCTTGAGCCAGACCGAGACCCCGGCCTCGCCGATGCGCTGGCGGGTCTCGGGCCGCATGAAGGCGCCGCCGCCGGTGGCGAGCACCATCGGCCCCTCGCGCAGCAGGCGGGCGATCACCCGCTCCTCGCCGTCGCGGAAGCTCGGCTCGCCGTAGATGGCGAAGATGTCCGGGATGGTCAGGCCGGCCGCGGCCTCGATCTCGTGGTCGGCGTCCTTGAAGATCAGGCCGAGGCGGCCCGCCAGGCGCTTGCCGACGGTGCTCTTGCCCGCGCCCATGAGGCCGACCAGCACGATCGAGCGCAGGCCGAGGCCTCGGCGCACGCGCGACTCGATCGATGGCTCATGAGGGGGGCGCTGGCTCATGCGGCGTTCTTTAGCCTGTTTTTCGCGCAGGGCGAAACGGCGGATATCGGGGAAAAACCACGCGCTTCGCCGGTGCCTCTGCGTCCGCTTCGGCACCCGCGCAACAGCCGCCGGCATTCCGCGCTGCAGCACGGGGCCCGGCCTTGCCTCGCGGGGCGGCGCGTGGTCGAACCGACGGCCAAGGTGGCGGCTGGCTCCGGTCCGCGCCGCTCGTTGCCACGCGTATCCCGGGGCCCGTCCGACGTGCCGACCCTCTTCCGCTTCCTCGTCGTGGTGGCCGTCCTGGCCGGGATCGCCTTCGCGGCGATGTTCGCCCTCGCCACCTTCGTCGAGCCGACCCCGCGCGAGATCTCCGTCACGATCCCCAACGCCAAGCTGCAGCCGAAATGAGCGGCGGGATATGAGCACCCTGGGCCCCCAGGGCCTGATGCACGCCTATCTCGACATGCTGGCCGCCGAGCGGGGGGCCGCCGCCAACACGCTTGCGGCCTACCGGCGCGATCTCGACGACTATCTCGGCCACCTGGCGGGCCTGCGCCTCGATCCCGGCGCCGTCGAGCCCGCGGGCATCCGGGCCTACCTCGCCGAGCTGGAGGCGCGCGGCCTCAAGAGCACCTCGGCGGCGCGCCGGCTGTCCTGCGTGCGCGGCTTCCACCGCTTCCTCTATGCGGAGGGCCTGACCGAGGGCGATCCCACCGCCCCGGTCTCGGGGCCCAAGCGCGGCCGCGGCCTGCCCAAGGTACTCTCGGTGGCCGAGGTCGACCGGCTGCTCGCCGTCGCCAAGGAGGCCGCCGCCAAGGCGCCGAACCCCGCCGAGGCGGCCCGGGCCGGGCGGATGCACTGCCTGATCGAGCTTCTCTACGCCACGGGCCTGCGCGTCTCCGAGCTGGTCGCCCTGCCGCGGGCGGCGGGGTCCACCAAGGAGCGGTTCCTGGTGGTGCGCGGCAAGGGCGGGCGCGAGCGCCTGGTGCCGCTGACCGAGGTGGCGCGCTCCGCCATGGCGGCCCACCTCGCCACCCTGACGGCCCCCGGCCCCTGGCTGTTTCCCGCCGACAGCGAGACCGGCCACATCACCCGCCAGGCCTTCGCCCGCGACCTGAAGGCGGTGGCCGCCGCCGCCGGCCTGCGCACCGACAAGATCAGCCCGCACGTCCTGCGCCACGCCTTCGCCAGCCACCTCCTGCAGAACGGCGCCGACCTCCGGGTGGTGCAGGAGCTGCTGGGCCACGCCGACATCTCGACGACGCAGATCTACACCCACGTCCTCGACGAGCGCCTGAAGCAGATGGTGCGCGACCTCCACCCGCTGGCGAGCGCCTGATCCTTGTCGCGCCCCCGGGTGACGCCGGGGCGGACGCGACCTATCTCGTCCCCCGGTGCGGCGGAAAACGCCGCGGGGGGGAAACGCACGCGTGCCGGTCTCGACCCTGTCCCTCGTCGCGCAGATCCTGGCGGCGCTCCTCGTCGCCGCGACGCTGCTGCCGTTCTGGCGCAGCCGCGCCGGGCTTGTGCGCACCTTCGACTTCCCGCGCTTCCAGATCGCGAGCGCGATCCTGCCGGTCCTGGTCCTGCTGGTGGCGGCCGGGCACGATGCCGTCTCGCTCGCCCTCGGGGCCGGGCTCTTGGCCGCGCTCGGCCTGCAGCTGCGCCACATCCTGCCCTTCACCCGCCTGGCGCGGCCGACCGCCAAGGCCGCCCCGGCGGACGCCGCGCGGGAGCGCCGCGTCGCCATCCTGATCGTCAACGTGCTGCAGTCGAACCGGGCCTACGACCGGCTGCTGCGGGTGGTGGAGCGCCACGACCCCGACATGGTCCTGGCGCTCGAGACCGATGCCGGCTGGCGCGACGCGCTCTCGCCGCTCCGGGCGCGCTACCCCCACGGGGTCGACCAGGCGCAGGACAACACCTACGGGCTGATGCTCTACTCGCGCCTGCCCCTCGACGACCTCCGGGTGCGGTTCCTGATCGAGGACGACGTGCCCTCGGTGCGCGCCGGGGTCACCCTGCCGTCGGGCGAGCGCTTCACCTTCCACGGCGTGCATCCGCGCCCGCCCCATCCGGGCAACAGCAGCGCGACCCGGGACGGCGAACTGGTGCTGGTCGCCCGCGAGGTCGCGCGCGAGGGCGGCGCCACGGTGGTGGCGGGCGACCTCAACGACGTCGCCTGGTCGCGCACCACGGGGCTGTTCCAGGCCATCGGCGGCCTCCTCGACCCGCGGGTCGGGCGCGGCGCCTATCCGACCTTTCACGCCGGCTGGCCGATCCTGCGCTGGCCCCTCGACCACGTCTTCTTCTCCGAGCACTTCCTGCTCGCCCGGCTGGAGCGGCTGGAGCATGTCGGCTCCGACCACTTCCCGATCCTGATCGAGCTGTGCCGCGACGCACGCGCCGAAGCGGTGCAGGAACCCCCGGCGGCCGATGCCGACGACCGGCGGGAGGCCGCCGAGGCGGTGTCGGAGGCGCGCGAGGCCGCCGGGTCGTGACCGTCGACGGAGCGAAAAGTCAAACAGTATGACTTTTCAGCCGGTCGACCCCGTGCTGTAACGGGCCGGCCGGCGCCGCGGGGGCGCCGCCTCGCACGAGCCCGGCCACGGATGCGCGCACCCTTCGTCCTGTCCGGCTCCAACAAGCCCGGCGGCGTTCCCTCCGGCGCCGCGGGCGGGCTGGTGGTGATCCCGGCCGGGCGCGCCCGGTCGAACCACGCCGAGGTGGCGCGCCGCCTGGGCACCGCGATTATCGCCGGCCGCTACCCGGCGGGGGCCCGGCTGCCCGGGGACGGCGAGCTGCTCGCCGCCTTCGGGGTGTCGCGCCCGGTCCTGCGCGAGAGCGTCAAGACGCTCGCCGCCAAGGGGCTTTTGACCACCAAGGCCCGGGTCGGCACGGTGGTGCGCGAGCGCGCGGCCTGGAACATGTTCGACGCCGACGTGCTGGCCTGGCACCTGGAGGCCGGCATCGACCGGCGCTTCCTGCGCGATCTCGCGGAGATCCGCCTCGCCGTCGAGCCGGCGGCGGCGGCTTTGGCCGCCGAGCGCCGGGGCCCGGCCGACCTCGTCGCCCTGGAAGCGGGCCTCGCGCGGATGCGCGACGAGGCCTCCGATTCCGCCGGCTTCGCCGAGGGCGACCTCGCGCTGCACGTCGCGATCGCGGTCGCCTCCGGCAACCCGTTCATGCGATCGATCGGCGGGGTGATCGAGGTGGCGTTGCGCGCCTCGTTCCAGCTCAGCGCCCCCGTCGAGGCGGCGGAGCGCGAGGCCACGCTTACCGCCCACGCCGCCATCGTGGCGGCCATCGCCGACCGCGATCCCGCGGGCGCGGCCGAGGCCGTCCGCCGCGTCATCCACAACGGCCTGCGCCGCCACGGCGCCGCAGCCTGACCGAGCCCCGGAGGAAACGCCATGTCCACACGAGAAGCGACGTCCACCCGAGAGACGACCCCCGCGCCGCGCCCCTATCGCGGCGTCTTCCCCGTCGCCCCGACGATCTTCCACGAGGACGGCACCCTCGACCTCGATGGCCAGCGCCGGGCGATCGACTTCATGATCGAGGCCGGCTCGCACGGCCTGTGCATCCTCGCCAACTTCTCCGAGCAGTTCGTCCTCACCGATGCCGAGCGCGACGCGGTGATGACGGCGGTGCTCGCGCACGTCGCCGGCCGGGTGCCGGTGATCGTCACGACGACCCATTTCGCGACCCATATCTGCGCCGAGCGCTCGCGCCGGGCGCAGGATCTGGGCGCCGCCATGGTGATGATCATGCCGCCCTATCACGGGGCGACGATCCGGGTGACCGAGGCGGGAATCGAGCGGTTCTTCCAGGCGGTCTCCGACGCGATCTCGATCCCGATCATGATCCAGGACGCGCCGGTCTCCGGCACCACGCTGTCCGCCGCCTTCCTGGCGCGGCTCGCCCGCGAGGTCGCCAACGTCTCGTACTTCAAGATCGAGACGGCGCAGGCCGCGGCCAAGCTGCGGACCCTGCTCGAACTCGGCGGCGACGCGATCGAGGGACCCTGGGACGGCGAGGAGGCGATCACGCTGCTGGCCGACCTCGATGCCGGCGCGACGGGTGCGATGACCGGCGGCGGCTACCCGGACGGAATCCGCCGGATCCTCGATCCCTACCTCGCCGGGCGGCGCGACGAGGCGGTGCAGGCCTACGGCCGCTGGCTGCCGCTCATCAACTACGAGAATCGCCAGACCGGGCTCGCCGCGGCCAAGATCCTGATGAAGGAGGGCGGCATCATCCGCTCGGACGCCGTGCGCGCTCCCCTGGAGCTGCCCCACCCGGCGACCCGGGCCGGGCTGATCGAGATCGCCCGCAGCCTCGACGCGGCGGTCCTGCGCTGGGGGCGCTGACGGCCCGTATCCCGGGGCCATCCCGCGCGGGGCGGCGTCGCCCCCGCACGCGGACGCGCCGGCCCCTCCCGGGGCCGGCGCCTGGATGTCGGCCCCGAGGGGCCTTGGCCGTTCTGGAACTTTAGCCGTTCTTGGACGCGGACAGCCCGATCGCCACGAAGCGGGTGCCCTTGTCGTTCTTGATCCGCATCAGCACCGCCTTGCGGCCGTCGGTCTCCGCGGCGCGGATGCGGGAGGCGACGTCGGACAGGCTCGAGACCGGCTGGCCGCCGACGTCGAGGATGACGTCGCCCTCCTGGATGCCCTTGGCCGCCGCCGGGCCGTCGGGATCGACGCTCACCACCGCGACGCCCTCGCTGCCGGCGCCGACCTGGCCCGCCGGAGCGAGCTCGAGGCCGAGCCGCGGCTGGCTGTCGCCGCGGCGCCCGCCGCGGTCGTCGGCGCTCGCCACCTTGGTGTCGTTCGGCAGCGTGCCGAGGGTCACCTGGGCGGTCTCGGCCTTGCCGTTGCGGACATAGGCGAGATCCACCTTGGTGCCGGGCTTCAGCGAGGCGATCCTGCGGGACAGCTCGCGGGCGTCGCTCACCGGCTCGCCGTTGACCGACTGGACCACGTCGCCGGACTTCAGGCCCGCCTTGGCGGCGGGCGTGCCGTCCTGGGCGCTGTTGACCAGGGCGCCCTTGGCCTTGTCGAGGCCGAGGCTGTCGGCGATGTCCTTCGTCACCGGCTGGATCTGCAGGCCGAGATAGCCGCGGGCGACCTTGCCGTCGGCGCGCAGCTGGTCGACCACCGCCTGCACCGTCTCGGACGGGATCGCGAAGGCGAGGCCCACGTTGCCGCCGGACGGCGAGGCGATCGCGGTGTTCACGCCCACGACCTCACCCTTGACGTCGAAGGTCGGCCCGCCGGAATTGCCCTTGTTGATCGGCGCGTCGATCTGCAGGAAGTCGTCGTAGGGGCCGGCGCCGATGTCGCGGCCGCGGGCCGAGACGATGCCGGCGGTGACGGTGCCGCCCAAGCCGAACGGGTTGCCGATCGCCACGACCCAGTCGCCGACCTGCGGCGCGCCGTGGGCGAGCTTCACGTAGGGGAAGGGCGCCCCGTCGGTGACCTTGAGGAGCGCCAGGTCGGTCTTCGGATCGGTGCCGATGATCTTGGCCGGCAGGGTGCGGCCGTCGTCGAGCGTGACCTCGACCGACTTGGCGTTGTTCACGACGTGGTTGTTGGTGACCACGTAGCCGTCGGCCGAGATGAAGAAGCCCGACCCCTGCGCCGCGCCGCCGCCGTGACGCTGCGGGCGCTGCATGCCGCCGCCCAAGCCGCCGCCCATGCCGCCGGGGCCGCCCTCGCCGAAGCGGCGGAAGAACTCGCGCAGCTGCGGCGGCACGTTCTGGAGGTTCTGCTGGCCGCCGCCCTCCTCGTCGTCCGAGGCGTCGTCCTTCAGCTTCACCTTCACCGAGACCACGCCCGGCTTCACCCGGTTGACGATCGGCGCGAAGCTGCCCGGCGGGTGCTCGGCGGTGGTGATCGGGGTCTGCGGCAGGGCCTGGGCATAGGCCGGGCTGCTCGGGGGCAGGAACGCGGTGCCGAGCGCCCCGGTGGCCACCAGGGTGACGGCCGCCACGGAGGCGAGGGCCTTGCGGTGGAAGCGGGAGGTCGGGGCGGTCTCGGGGGTGTTGGACATCGGGGTCTCTGGCTCCGTGTGGCGGAGGCCGCGCTCGCGGCCGGTCGATGGAGCCATTATGGTCGGCGGGCCTGTCGGGCCGGTGGATCGAAGATTACGGATCGGTCAGGCACCGGACGCTGCGCCGGACCGGTCTTGCGCCGGAACGGCGGGCCGGCCTCCGGCTTGACGCAGGACCGCCCCGCCCCGCCCCGACGCCGCGCTTCGAGCCCGCACCCTGCCGTGAGGAACCCCATGGACATCGCCGTCTCGGTCATCTCCCTGTTGCTGGTGCTCGTGCTGATCGCCCGGGGCGTGCCGGGCCGCAACCTGCTGGTCGCCCTCGCGATGGCCCTCGCCGTGGTGGTGCTGGTGGTCGGCATCGAGCGGGCCGGGCTGTGGCCGGCCTCGTTCCACACCCGCTGAGCGGACGTGCTGGGCGGACTGGCGTGGGCCAAGCCCACGCCTCGTCCGCTCGAGTTCTTACCTGGCTGCAGATTTTCGCCGCAAACCGGCGTCCACACTCGCGAAATCCGCTCAAGGCCTCCCGATGCCCGTCCGCCCCCTGGTGCTCTATCCCGATCCGCGCCTGCGCCTCGCCGCGCCCCCGGTCGCGGCCTTCGACGCCGCGTTGCGGACGATCGCCGACGACCTCCTCGACACCCTGCGGGCGGTCTCGGCGCTCGGCCTCACCGGCCCGCATATCGGGGTGCCCGTGAGGCTGACGGTGATCCGGGCCGGGCTCGAGCTGACGCCGCGCACCTACGTCAACCCGGAGCTGGTCTGGGCCTCGCCCGAGACCGCACGCCACCGCGAGGGCAGCGTCTCGATGCCCGGCGTCGACGAGGAGATCGAGCGCCCGGCCCGGGTGCGGGTGCGCTGGCGCGACCTCGACGGCACCGCGCACGAGGTCGAGGAGGAGGGATTCGCCGCCGCCTGCCTGCAGCACGAGATCGACCAGCTCGACGGCCTGTTCTGGATCGAGCGCCTGTCGCGCCTCAAGCGCGAGCGGGTGCTCAAGCGCTACGCCAAGCTGCACCGTGGCTGAGGGGCGGCGCAGGCCAGGAAGCCTTAACCGGAGCGGCCGCAGGGTCGGGACCCCTGCCGTGCCGGAACGGCAGGGCCAGCCTGGCCGTTGTCCCGGCAACCCGGCCGCTCCCGGCGGCCGCCACGCCCTTCGGAAAGGACGCCGATGCGCCACCTCCGCTCCCTCCTGATCCCGGCCGCCCTGGTGGCGACCACCCTGGCGGCGTCCGCCCAGCCGGCCCCCTACCGCTACGGCCCGCGCGACATCGACGCCACCGGCACCGTCGGCGGCCGCGCGCCCTGGTCCGCCCCCTGGGTCTACGACACCGGTGGCGACAACGACCGCCGCCCCGAGCTGCCCGCCTACCAGCAGGGCGGCGGCCAGCAGACCGGCGGTCCCGCCCGCAACCTGCTGCCGGACGACGGGCTGCACATCGTTCCGCGCTGAGGGCGCTCCCGCACGCGGCGTCTACCCCTCTCCCGGACCGGAGAGGGGATCCCCCGACAGGACGAGGTCGAGGGCGGCCGGACCGAACGGCTCGTCCGGCGCGCCCCCCGCCCGCCGGACGCTCGCCCGCTCCCCGGCCTCGGCAGCGCACTTGTCGGCGTGGATCGCCCGGTTGACCACCTGGAGGTTCGGCACGCCCCAATAGGCCAGGAGCCCGGGCCAGGGCCGCGCCCGCTCCTCCCGCCAGATCCGGTAGAGCGGCACCCGATGGTCGATTTCGGCGGTGCGCAGCAGGCGCTTGCCGGACTGGGCGCAGCGATGGCCCTGGCGGCGCTTCAGTTCCTTCACGTGGTCGGCCGGCGCGATCCAGAACTTCCAGGCGGCGACGCAGGCGGCGTGCCAGGCGGCGTTGCGGTTGGGCGCGCCCGTGCCCCACAGGTCGCGGTGCCAGCCGAAGCGGTAGACCGGCTGGCCGCAGACGCAGCAATGCCCCTTGCCAAGGGCGTGCGGCCCCTCGCGGAACGGTGCCGGCGGCATCCGGAAGCTGAACGGCAGCCCCTTCTCGGACAGGTCCTCGCCGGCCGTGCCGGATCCGCGGCCGCCCTTGCGCGGGCTCGCGGCCTCGGGGCTCGCGGTGCCGAGCCGCCAGGTCCAGCCCTCGGGCTGGCCCGAGCGCGCCGCGAGCGCCCGCGCCAGCCGGTCGGCCCGCAGGATGTGGTGGCGCCAGTAGCTCTCGACCGCGAGGCGCGGCGTCGGCGGCACCAGCGGCCGGGCGAGGGCGTGGCGCAGCACCGGGACCGGGAAGACCGCCGGCAGCGACTTCTCCAGCCGCGCCCGGGCGGCGGCGTTGCGCCCCTCCCGCCACGGGACGGCCGCCGGAGCGGCGTCGGGTGCGCCCTCCCCGCCCGGGCCCGCGGGCGTCCCGTGATCCGGCCCCTCTCGATCCGGCGTCTCCCGCCCGGGCTTCTCCCTCTTCGCCGCCCGCCGCGCCATGTCCCCTCGTCCGAATCGCCGTCGTTGCGCCGCGAAGGCATAGCCGCGCCGCGGCGTTCCGCCAAACCGGTCTCGCCCCCGCCGCGGCGCACCCGCGACAGACATGGCGTGCCCCGGCCGGCCCCGGCCGGCCGTTTGAATTGTATTCGCTCATTCGCAATTAACCATGCCGCAACGAATAACCGTCAAGAGTCGCCGTCGGATCAGGAGATGTCGCTCGTGAAGACGGGTATTCGCACGCGCCTCTACGGCGGCTTTGGAATTCTAGTGGCGCTGTCGGCGGGCCTGGGCGTCTACGCCCTGAGCAGCAGCAGCGGCACCGGCGCGCGCTACGAGGAGCGGGCCAAGCTGGAGCACGTCGCGCTCCGGGTCTTCTCGGTCAACAGCCTCACCAACCAGCTCGCGAGCCAGGCCCAGAAGTACCGGTTCACCCAGGCCCCCGAGAGCCTGAAGTCGATGGAGGCGGCGCTCTCCCGGATCGACGAGACCAGCGCCGATCTCGAGCGCACCGCGATCTCGCCCGAGCGCAAGGTCCTCTACGGCACCATCCTGGCGAATGCCCGGGGTCTCGCCGGCGACGTGACCCAGCTTGGGCGGCTCGGAACGCTCATCCAGGACAGCAAGGCCAAGCTCTTCACCGGCGGCGACGCGCTGACGAAGGCCTCCGGCGCCCTCGTCGCCGAGGTGCGGGCGAACGGCACCGGTGCCGAGGTGCTGCGCGCCGCCGCGGTCGAATCGGCGATGCTGCTGGTGCGCGTCGCCAACTGGCGCTTCCTCGCGGTGCAGGACGCGGCCGGTCCGACGACCTTCGCGACCAACACCCGCAACGCCGAGGCCGCCCTCAAGGCGCTCGCCGACCAGGACGTGCTCAACGCCTACGCCAAGCCGATCGCGGCGGTGCGCCAGGCGCTGGCCTTCTACAAGGAGCATTTCGAGGCGACCGCGACCGCGCTCACCGGCAGCGCCGCCCTCTACGAGCAGGGCTTCCAGCCGAAATTCGCCGCGATCGAGAAGGCCGGCGAATCCGCCCGGAGCTCGATCGAGGCCGCCGTCGACGTGATCGCCGCCTCGACCACCAGCGCCGCCGCCACCGCGCAGGCGCTGCTGATCGGGCTGATCGGCGCCGCGGTCGCCCTCGGCTTCGGCCTGGCGCTGCTCATCGCCCGCGGCATCATCGGGCCGATCCGCGGCATGACAGGGGCGATGACCCGGCTGGCGCAGGGCGACCTCGCGGTCGACGTACCCTCCCGCGACGCCGTCGACGAGATGGGCGACATGGCCAAGGCGGTCGACGTGTTCCGCGCCAACGCGGTGGCACGCCAGGAGATGGAGGCCCGCGCGCTCGCCGACCAGTCCGACCGCGACCGGCGCGTCGCCGCCGTCGACCGCCTGGTGCGCGGCTTCGAGGCCGACATCGTCGCATCCCTGGACGTCGTCGCCGCCGCCGCCACCCAGCTCGACGCCACCGCCCACGCGATGACCGGCGTGGCGGAGGGCACCAACCAGCGCGCCGTCGCGGTGAGCGCGGCCTCCGAGGAGACCGCCACCAACGTCCAGACCGTGGCGGTCGCCGCCGAGGAGCTGGTCGCCTCGCTCCAGGAGATCGAGCGGCAGGTGCTGCGCTCCAACGAGGTGGCGGGCCTCGCCCGGCGGGAGGCCGACTCGACCGGCACCGCGATGGGCGACCTCGCCCGCGCCGCCGACGAGATCGGCACCGCCGTCACCATGATCTCGGCCATCGCCTCCCAGACCAACCTGCTCGCGCTCAACGCCACCATCGAGGCGGCGCGGGCCGGCGAGGCGGGCCGCGGCTTCGCGGTCGTCGCGGCCGAGGTCAAGGAACTCGCCGGCCAGACCACCCGGGCCACCGACGCGATCGCGAGCCAGATCGCCCGGATCCAGGGCGCGGCCGGCCACGCCGCCGGGGCGATCCGCCAGATCGGCGAGACCATCGTGTCGGTCAACGAGATCTCCGGCGTCATCGCCGCCACGGTGACCGAGCAGACCGCCACCACCAACGAGATCTCCCGCACCATCGGCGAGGCCGCCCGCGGCACCCAGGAGGTCTCGAGCAACATCGGCCAGGTCACGGCCTCGGCGAGCGAGACCGGCCACGCCGCCGGCCAGGTCCTCGACGCCGCCCGCAGCCTCTCGGCCCAGTCGATGGCGGTGAAGGGCCAGGTCGACCGCTTCCTGCAGGCGATCCGGGCGGCCTGACGCCCCGATCCCGGTCCCGACGGACTCCACGGCCCCGGCGCCCGCGCCGGGGCCGTTTCGCGTTCCGGGGGGCGCTGGATTGCGGCGGGGCGCCGCCTATCTGCGACACGGCAACGCTCGCGGCGCCGTCGAGGCGCCGCCCCGGACCCGGAGCCCCGCCGCCGCCATGACCGCCTCCCTCCTCGGCCGCCTGCGCCTCGTCGTCGTGGCGCTCGCCCTCGCCACCTCCCTGTCGGCCTGCGACGCGATCAACCGGGTTCCGACCCTGGAGGAAGCCGCCAAGTCGCGCTGGGGCGAGGTGCAGAACCAGTACCAGCGCCGGGCCGACCTGATCCCCAACCTCGTCGAGACCGTGAAGGGCTACGCCCAGCAGGAGAAGGACGTGCTGGTGCAGGTCACCGAGGCCCGCGCCAAGGCGAGTTCGGTCAAGGTCGATGCCGCGACGGTGAGCGACCCGCAGAAGTTCCGCGAGTTCCAGGACGCCCAGAACCAGCTCTCCGGGGCGCTCGGCCGTCTCCTCGTCACCGTCGAGCGCTATCCCGACCTGAAGTCGAACGCCAACTTCCTCGCCCTGCAATCGCAGCTCGAGGGCACGGAGAACCGCATCGCGGTGGCGCGGCGCGACTACATCCAGGCGGTGCAGGCCTACAACACCGAGATCCGCACCGTCCCGGGCCGCTGGATCGCCTCCACCCTCTACCCGGACGCGAAACCGATGGAGGCCTTCACCGCCACGCCGGATGCCAGCCGCCCGCCGAACGTGAAGTTCTAGGGCGATGCGCCGAGTCCCGGGCGCCGGCCCCCTCGCCGTCCTGCTGGTCCTGTGGGCGGGGCTCCTCTGGGCGGGGGCGGCGTCGGCCCTCGACCTGCCGCCGCTCACCGGCCGGGTCGTCGACGGGGCCGGCCTGCTGCGGCCGGAGGAGCGGGAGGCGCTCGCCGCGACGCTCAAGGCGCACGAGGACAAGACCACCGACCAGGTCGTGGTCGCCACCGTGCCCTCGCTCCAGGGCACCTCGGTCGAGGACTTCTCCAACCGCCTGTTTCGCGCCTGGGGCCTCGGCACCAGGGCGCGCAACAACGGCGTCCTGTTCCTCGTCGCCCCCTCCGAGCGCAAGGTGCGGATCGAGGTCGGCTACGGCCTCGAGGGCGCGCTGACGGACGCCCTGTCGAAGGTGATCATCGCCAGCGCCGTGGCACCGAAGTTCAAGGCCGGGGATTTTCCCGGCGGCATCCGGGCGGGCGTCGACGGGATCCTGGGCATCCTCTCGGGCGACGCCGCCGAGTGGCAGCGCCGGGCCGAGGTGCGCGAGGATTCCGGCGGCGGCCTCGATCCGGTGCTGGTCGTGATCCTGCTCGTGCTGGTCGGGTTCGTGCTCGTCCGGCTCCTCGCCGGGGGACGCGGCGGCCCCGGCCGGCCGCATCGCCGCACCGGCGGCGGCTGGATCGTCGTGCCGGGCCAGGGCGGGTTCGGCGGCGGGTTCGGCGGCGGGGCCGGGGGTGGCTTCGGCGGCGGCTTCGGTGACGGCGGCTTCTCGGGCGGGGGCGGCTCGTCGGGCGGCGGCGGCGCCTCGGGAGATTGGTGATGGCGGGGATCCTGAACGAGGCGGAGCGCGCCCGCATCGCCGCCGCGGTGGCGCAGGCCGAGCGCGGCACGGCGGGCGAGATCGTCGTGATGGTGGCGGCCCGCTCCGGGGCCTACCGCAGCCTGCCTCCGGCGCTGGCGCTGGCGGGCGCGCTCATCGTGCCCTGGCCGCTGATCGGGCTCACCGGCCTCTCCGCCACCCGGATCTTCCTGGTCCAGCTCGTCGCGGCCCTGGCGCTCCTCGTGAGCCTCGCGGCGGGCCCGGTCCGGGCGCGCCTGCCCCGTGCCCTGCCCCGGCCGCTGCGCCGCGCCCGCGCCCGCGCCGCCGCCCGGCACGAGTTCGAGGCCCGGGGGCTGGCCGGCACGAGCGGTCGCACCGGCGTGCTGATCTACGTGGCGCTGGCCGAGCGCTACGCCGACGTGGTGACGGATGTCGGGATCGGCCCCGCCCCGGAGGCCTGGCAGGCGGTCCTCGCCGACCTCGTGGCGGCCCTGCGCCGCGACGCCCTGGCGGACGGCCTGGAGCGGACGGTGGAGGCCACCGGCGTCATCCTGGCCGCGGCCGCCCCGCCGCGACCCGGCGACACCGACGAGCTGCCCAACCGGGTGATCGTGACTGAGTAGCGCGACGACCCGACGGGCCGTCCGGCGGTGACCTGCCTGCGATGACTTGGCTGCGGACCTGCCGGGTCCTCCGATGATGACCCGGCAGGTCATCGACGTGCCCCCCGGCCCGCGTCCATTCTCGTCCGGCACCCACCCGGAAGGACGCTCCGATGACCGATCCCGCCGCCCTCGCCGCCCGCTACCTCGAGACCTGGAACGAGACCGACCCGGCCCGCCGCCGCGCGCTCCTCGCCGCGACCTTCACCGAGGATGCCCGCTACCGCGACCCCCTCATGGCCGGCGAGGGCCATGACGGCCTCGACGCCCTGATCGGCGCCGTGCAGGCGCGCTTTCCCGGCCTGCGCTTCCGCCTCGCCGGCCGGCCCGACGGCTACGGCGACCGCCTCCGCTTCTCCTGGGCGCGGGCGCCCGAGGGGGGCGAGGGCGTGGTCGAGGGCACGGACTTCGCCATCCTCGACGACGGCCGCCTCGCCGAGGTGACCGGCTTCCTCGACCGGGTGCCGGCCTGAGGGCCGCGCCGGTGATCCCCGCGCCCGCCGGTCCGCCGGGCGACATCCTGCGGATCTGGCGCCGGCGCCGGCACCTGAGCCAGCTCGACCTGGCGCTGGAGGCCGAGATCTCCCAGCGTCACCTGAGCTGCCTCGAGAGCGGCCGCGCCCGGCCGAGCCGGGCGATGCTGCTGCGCCTCGCCGAGCGCCTCGGCATCCCCCTGCGCGAGCGCAACGCCCTGCTCGTCGCCGCCGGCAACGCCCCGGTCTTCGCCGCGCGCTCCCTCGACGACCCGGCCCTCGCCCCGGCCCGCCGGGCGGTGGCGCGGATCCTCGACGGCCACGCCCCCTACCCGGCGCTGGCGGTCGACCGCCACTGGACCCTGATCGCCGCCAACGCCGCCGTGGCGCCCCTCCTCGACGGCGTCGACCCCGCCCTCCTCGCCGGGCCGGTGAACGTGCTGCGCCTGAGCCTGCATCCCGGCGGGCTGGCGCCGCGCATCCTCAACCTCCGCGCATGGCGCGCCCACCTCCTCGATCGCCTGCGCCAGCAGGTCGCCGCCAGCGGCGATCCGGTCCTCGCCCGGCTCGCCGACGAGCTCGCCGCCTATCCCGCCCCGCCGGACGTCCCTTCGCACGCCGCTTCCTGCGACGGCGGCGGGGTGGCGGTGCCCCTCGTCCTCGCCGTCCCGGCGGGCCGGCTCTCGCTCCTGTCGACCACCACGGTGTTCGGCACGCCCGTCGACATCACCCTGGCGGAGCTCGCCCTCGAGGCCTTCTTCCCCGCCGATCCCGAGACCGCCGCCCTTCTCCACCGGCTCGCCCCGCCGCACGGCCCGGCGCGGACCGCCCCCTCGACGGAGACCGATCCATGAGCGTTCCCGCCTATGCCGTCGCCCACCTGCGCGATGTCGCGCTCGGCCCTGCGATCGCGACCTATCTCGCGGGCATCGACGCCACCCTCGCCCCGTTCGGCGGCCGCTTCCTCATCCACGGCGCCCGCCCCGAGCCGCTCGAAGGCGACTTCGCCGGCGATCTCGTCGTCATCGCCTTCCCGGACCGGGCCGCGGCCCGGGCCTGGTACGAGTCCCCCGCCTACCGGGCCATCCTGCCCCTGCGCACGGCGCATTCCGACGGCGTCGTCGTCCTGATCGACGGCGTTTCCCCCGACCACCGCGCCCCCGACGCCCTCGCCGGCCGGCCGACCGCGCGGAAGGGGCTTGCGCCGGACCGAGCACGGCGCTAATACCCCGCTCGCCCTCTCGGGGCGTCGGAGCGTAGCGCAGCCCGGTTAGCGCACTAGTCTGGGGGACTAGGGGTCGGAGGTTCGAATCCTCTCGCTCCGACCAATTAAAATCAAGCACTTAGCCGGGATTGCAGGTGCTGATGGCTTCCGGAAATTCAGGATCAGGAAGCCAATCGGAAGCCAAACTGAGATCTGTTGCTGTGATGCCTTGTCAGCCATCCGGCGCATCTGCCGTTGAAGGCGGCATGGCTCCCAGATCGGCTTCACACGTTCGATGCTACGAACCACCACCCTTATACCTACGTGCGCTGGGCTGACACATTCTGCGGTTGCGCGGATGCATCAGAATCTGGCATGGCAGCGAGCCACCACGTCGCGTCCGCGACGGTGATGTTTTTCCCGCCTCCCCCCTTACCGAGCGCACCGAGTTAAGCCATATGTTTACCGGCGAAGGGCATCGTTACGAGGCGACCGCTTGACCGCTGCCGCCGATTTCGAGTGTCACGCCGAGGGGCCAGCAGGTCGAATCCTGTTGGCTCGGAAGGCACACGATGAGTGGCTTGAGATAGCGCAGGGGAGAAGCCGCGAGGACGTGCAGCGCCGCACGAAGCTCAAGAAGCACTTCGAAGAGTTCGTGACGAATGGGCCGGCACGCCTGGGCGAGGATCACTTCAGGCGTGAAGGGGCATTCGCTGACGGTCGGGGTGCTTCGGTAGCGATCTGGGTTTTCAAGGTGTGGCAGTGGCGGCTCTACGGTGCGATCCTCCCGATCAGAGGGGTTCAGTGCTTCGTGGGCGTCAAGGTGGATCCCAGCAAGAAGCGTAACAAGGCGGATCAAGATCTTCTCAAGGCAGTTGCCAAGGAGATCGGAGGGCTGGCGGAATACCGGCCCGCGCACGAGAAAGGTGGAGGCGATGATGGACGATCGGCACGTAAGCGACGCTGACGTTCGGCGGATTGAACGAGAGGAGGAGCTGGTTACGGAGCTTCAGTACCTCATTCAAGAAGTCATGAACGAGCGTGGGCTGACCCGTGCCGAGTTGGCTGATCGGCTCGGGATCAAAAGGCCGCGAATGACCCAGCTTTTGGGCGACAACGCCAATCCCACGCTGCGCACCCTCGTCCGCGTTTTTGATGCAATGGACGAAGAAATCCATATCTCGCGTGGAAAGCGGGTCGTTGTGGATGCCTCGTCGGCAAAAGATGCTGGCACTTGGCAGGCTCCCGAAGGAGTTCAGGGTAGTGTTGCGACTGGCCAAAAGTCCCAACCCGCCCCTGATATCTTGAAGGCCCTTCTCAGGCATGCGGACAGCGGCTGGCAAACGACGACCGAGCCTGTGTCGAACGACAACCTGGGCCTGTTCTACGACGAACTTCTCGCTGCAAGCAACTAATGAGCAAGAACGCCAAGCAAGAACTCGTGTCGGCCGACGCTTCTCCGGATCCGGAGGAGCGTCGTCGGAAGTACAACAAGGCTGTCCGACAGGCAAATCTTGTTAACATTCTGCTGAGCAGGGTAGATTTCAAGGTCAATCGGGATGTTCGTCCTCCTGTGCGCGGGGCTGAAAATAGCTCTCCCCCTAGCTACGGAGGAAAATTGGCGAAATTTACTTATTTCGAAGAAGAGAAGGCCTGTTTTGCAACTGTGGTCTGGACCGTTGAGATTAAATCTGAGCGCCGTACCTACGCAAAGTGTGTTGCACAGTATGATGTTATATACAATGGCTTTACGGAAGTTGATAATAGCATTATAGAACTTTTCGCCGAGAATGTTGCGCGTCCAGCAACGTATTCTTACTTTAGAGCCCTGTTTGCGAATCTGGACTGGTCTTCTGATCTTCGATTGCCGCCTCTGCCCGTTGTAAAGTTTCATCCGAAAGTCTAGTTCATTTAGACGTTACTCCCCTGTTTGGTGCCTTGGGCTTCAATCCTGGCACCAGCACACAGGCGCGCTGCTGCTCGGGCGCAGCCCCTACGCGGCCAGACGCTCCCGGCCGGCCCGCAACACCGCGACCATCACGTCCTGCCGGCGGGCGGCGGCTTCGAGCGCCACCAGGTCGGCGCCGCAGGCCTCGAACGTGCCGGCTACCAACGCCTCGCGCCGCCGGGCCTCACCCTCGCTGATGCCGGCTTCCTCCGGGTCGCCGATGATCCGGTACAAGGCTGCCTCGAGGTCCAAGCCCCCGCCACCCTGGCGGCTCCAGGCGCCGGGCGCCGTGTAGAGGGCGAGCAGGGCATCGAGCACGTTGGTGACCGATGGCGGGGCGAGGTCGGCGACCGCGGCGGCGCGGTCGTCGGCGGTCTCGGCGAGACGATGGACGTGCAGCTCAGTCGCGCCGGCTGGGACGCTGCCGATCGCCAGCAAGGCCGCGGTACCGGCCACGTTGCGGGCCACCGCCAGCACCAGGGCCGCGGCATCGCCAGCGAGATCGCCGGCGGCGCTGGCGGGATAGACGCTGCACACATAGCGGCGCCCAGAGCGGCCCCGCCAAGCGGTCAGGTCGCCGCTGGCGCCAGAGCGCAGCCGCTCCTCGCGCACCGGCTGCCGGGCGGTGCGGCCGGCCTTCATGCCATGGAGGGCGACGCTCCAATGGAGGGTACGGCGAGAGGTCATGGAGGCTTCCTTTTTAGCATTTGACTTTCTAAAAAGGAAAGTAGCCGGTCCTTCCCCAGCCAGCAAGCAAAACTTTCTAAAAAGGAAACTTACATGGTCGCTCTCACACCGGCTCAGTGCCGGGCCGCCCGTGCGTTGCTCGACTGGACACAAGGGGCGTTGGCGGAGGCTACGGGCCTGAGCGTCGTCACGGTTCGCGCTTTCGAGAAGGGCGGCGAGATGCGGGACAGCAACAAGACCCTGATCGTCCTCGCCTTCGAGAAGGCGGGGGTGGACTTCATCCCGGCGAACGGCGGCGGCGCCGGTGTGCGCCTGCGAAACGCAGACCAACATTGAAGAACGATGGTTTCAATATCGGATCAATATTGAAACCACATCACGCCACGATGGCGGTCCCCGGCGCCACGCCGGCAGCCGCCATCCTGGCCCGGTTCGCCTTGGCAGCCGCGCCGGCCATGCCGGTGGTGATCGTCTCGAACCAGCCGCCTGCGGCCTTCATGGCTGCAAGCTGGTGGTGCCTGCGCTCCGCCGCATCACCGATGCGCTGGTGGTCGGTGATGACCTCGAAGCTGGTAGGCGCCTCGACCGGCACCAGCTCAGAGTGCGCGCACCCGCTGACAATGCAGGCGATGCCGTCGCGCGGCACGCGGGCGTGGACGACGATCACGCCCGTCATCGCGGCATCGGCGAACCGGCAGGCGTAGTAGGCGGCATCATCGGAGTTCAGGCTCCAGTGCAGGCCAGTGGCCGCTGCGGCCGGGCTACAGCCCATCGAGCCCCGATAGATGTCCACGATCTCCGGCATCTCGGCCGGGAGCGTGTACTCGGCTCGCCGGTACCAGTTCGCGAACTCGGGCCTGCCGCCGCTGGAAGCGAGGAAGGCGGGCATCTCTCGATGGCGCACCAGCAACGCCGTATCGATCGCGCTGCGCAGCGCGGGCGCCGGGGCGCAGGCCGCCACCAGGACCGGGATTACCTCCGGGCCGATCAGCTCCACCAGGGCGCCACCGGCTATCGCCCGGCCCGCGGCGATCATGTTGACGGCCATGCGGCGCGTGATGTGCTGCCCCGGGGTGCCCGGCACGGTGGCGAGGGCGTGAAGAAGTTGTTGCGTGTCCATCCTGGTGAGATGGCTATTGTACAGCCCCGTTCAATACGGTTGTCAACTTACGCATCGGCCGCCGGCGTGTGGATCAACTTCAGCATTCGCAGAACAGCGACGTGGGACCACACCGGGCCCCGGGGCGCCGGGATGCCGGCACGGGTGAGCCCGGCCGCCAGTCGCGGCAGGCTGGTGGCGCCGGCCGCGCGCAGCTCAGCGATGATCGGGGCGAGGGCTGCCGCGCGCTGCCGCGCCCGCTCGGATCGGGCGAGGGCAGAGGCGCGGCTGGCCCGGTGCGCAAGGGCGGGAAGATGCTTGGGGCGATGCGTCATGCTGGACACGTGGGCACCAGTACAGAGCCAAGCAAGGCAACGATGGTTTCAATCGTTTTTCGATATTGAAAAACGATTGAAACCATCGTTCCGGGATCGTCTGTCGTGGTTCAGGCCAGCCACTCGGCCTCAACGCCGGTGTGCCCGGCGACCTGGTGCGCCTGGGTCTGGGTCAGGGCGCGGCGCCCCGCTCGATGTCGGACAGGTGACCTGCATCACCACGACATCGGCTTCGGCTCGGTTGAGGCTAGCGCCCCTGGCTCAGCTGGCTTGAGCCAGGGTAGTTCTGAGAAGTAGCTGCTGCGTCCGCCACAGCGCACCGATCAGCCCAAGGTTGACGAGGGCCAGGACGAGCAGCAGCCACCACAGCGGGTCTGAGCCAGCGTGGGTCAGCACGAATGCGCCGGCCGGCGGCGCGAGGGCCTGAGCAACCAGCCCCGGCCGGGCCAACCGACCGACCAGCAGCGGGTAACGGTCCGGGCCGAACAGAGCGAGCGGCACCGTGCCCCGCGCAATCGAATAGATCCCGTTGCCGCCGCCGTAGAGCACCAGCCAGATCCCGACGCCTGGCACGCCTCCGGCGAGCAGCGCGAGGCCGAGGGCGACCAGGCCAAACGCTGCCGTCAGGGTCCAGAGTGGGTGGTGCCGGCCCTTGAAGGACATTTCCACGATGCGGGCGCCGACCTGCGCAGGGCCGATCAGCGCCCCGTAGGTGACGGCCGAGGCGAGCGCCACGCCGCGCGTCTGCAGCAGGGTGATGAGGTGGACCGACACCAGGGCCATGATCGCGCCACCGAGCACGAGCACCCCAGCGAACAGGAGGAATGCCCGCCCCTCTGCTGACGACAGCGGGCCGGCCGCCGCCTGGTGGGCATCCGCCGCCGGCAGCGGCGGGGCCGGCGGGATAAAGATCAGCGCCAGCGGCAGCGTGACCAGGAGATGCAGGCCCGCATAGGCCAGGCACGCGCCCCGCCAGCCGACCTGGGCGACCAGGAACGCCGACAGCGGCCAGCACACGGTGCTGGCGAACCCGCCCCACAGCGTCAGGGTCGTGATCGCCGGCCGCGCCTTGGCGCCGTAGAGCCGGCCAAGGGTCGCAAAGGCCGGGTCGTACAGCCCACAGGCCATACCCAGGCCGAGCAGCAGCCAGCCGGCCAGATAGGCCGGCAGGGCCGGCGACAGGGCTAGGGTGACGAGGCCCGCCGCGAGCAGCATTGCCGCCAGGGCCAGGACCGGCCGGCCGCCGTAACGATGGACTGCCGCGCCGACGTGCGGTGAGGCAAACGCGGCCACCAGCAGACCGAGGGTCAGGCCGCCGACCACCCAGGCCAGCGGCCAGCCGGTGCTTGCCGCGACCGGGCCGGCGAGGACCGCCGGCAGGTAGAACGACGATCCCCAGGCGAGGATTTCGATCACGCCCAGGGCGGAGATCACCGGCCAGCGCCGGGCCGGAGGCATCGGCCCTGCCTACGGAGTGCCGAGCACAGGCAGCCAGGCCGCCAGCGCCAGCAGCGTGACCAGGAGCACGGGCGGGGTGATGACCAGGCCGACCTTCATGTACTGGCCCCAGGTAATCGTCTGGCCCTTGCTGGCAAGCACGTGCAGCCAGAGCAGCGTCGCAAGGCTGCCGATCGGTGTGAACTTCGGCCCGAGATCGCAGCCGATCACGTTGGCGTAGACCATCAGCTCGCGGGTCAGCGGCGCTAGGTCCGGGGCCTGCTGGATCGAGAGCGCCCCGATCAGCACGGACGGCATGTTGTTCATCACCGACGACAGGATGGCTGCCGCAAAGCCGGTGCCGACTGTGGCGACCCACGGCCCCTTCCCACCCAGCCAGACCAGGCCCTTGGCAAGCTCGTCGGTTAGGCCGGCGTTCCTGAGGCCGTAGACCACCAGGTACATGCCGAGGCTGAACAGCACGATCTGCCAGGGTGCGCCGGCCAGCACCTTGCGGATCGGGATGACCCGGCCCCGGTTGGCGAGCAGCAGGAGCACCGCCGCGCCGGCACAGGTGACCACCGACACCGGCACGCCGAATGGAGCGGTTACGAAGTAGGCGGCGAGCAGCACGCCAAGCAGCGGGAACGCGGCCCGGAACACCAGCGGGTCACGGATCGCCTGCTGGGGCGGTTCCAGCGCCTCGACCGGGTAGGCTGCTGGCACGACCCGCCTGAAATACCACCACAGCACCGCCAGCGTGGCCGCCAGCGAGACCAGGTTTACCGGCACCATGACCGCCGCGTACCGGCCAAAGGTCACGTCGAAGAAGTTGGCCGAGACGATGTTGACCAGGTTGGAGATCACCAGCGGCAGGGACGTGCTGTCCGCCACGAACCCGCAGGCGGCGATGAACGCCAGTGCCGCCGCCGGCTTGAACTCGAGGCGCAGCAGGATCGCCAGCACGATCGGCGTCAGCAGCAGCGCGGCGCCATCGTTGGCGAACACCGCCGCGATTGCCGCGCCGAGGAGGATCACCAGCGGGAACAGCCGGCGGCCCCGGCCACCGCCCCAGCGGGCGATGTGCAGGGCCGCCCAGTGGAAGAACCCGGCCTCATCGAGCAGCAAGGAGATGATGATGAGCGCCACGAACGTGAACGTGGCGTCCCAGACGATATGCCAGACCACCGGGATATCGCCGGGGTGGATCACGCCGGTGGCGAGCGCCACGGCGGCGCCGGCCAGGGCGCTCCACCCGATCCCGAGGCCCTTGGGCTGCCAGATGACAAAGACGAGGGTGACAAGGAAGATGGCAAGCGCGAGCATCGAGGAGGGTTCTTGTTGTCGGTTGGGGTGAGGCTCAGGCGGTGGCGACGCGGCGGCCGTGCTCGTCCACGACCCGCTCGCCGTCTTCCTTGACGAACTCGCTCTGCTGCGCCGGCAGGAGATCCAGCACCGCCTCAGACGGCCGGCACAGGCGCACGCCCTTAGGCGAGACAACCAGCGGTCGGTTGAGCAGGATCGGGTGCGCTTCGATGGCGTCGAGCAGCTGGGCATCCGTCAGCGCCGGGTCGTCCAGGTTCAGCTCGGCGTAGGGCGTGCCCTTCTCGCGCAGCACGTCACGCACCGTGAGGCCGGCACGGGCCAGCAGCGCGACCAGCAGTGCCCGCGACGGCGGGGTTTTCAGGTACTCGACCACATGCGGCTCGATGCCGGCATTGCGGATCATCGCCAGGGTGTTGCGCGAGGTGCCGCAGGCCGGGTTGTGGTAGATGATCACGTCCATCACGCAACCTCCGGCCGGGGCGAGGTGGCGCCGTCCTGCTGGCCGATCTCACGCACCTTGGCGGTCAGCGCGAACTGGTCCAGGCTAGCGATCGGCAATGCGATGAAGGCCGAGATGCGGTTCTTGAGGTAACGCTGCGCCTGGCGGAAGGCGGCAGCCTTCACGTACTCCAGGCCCTCGGTCGCGGCGGGGTCCTCGATGCCCCAATGGGCCGTGACCGGCTGGCCTGGCCAGAACGGGCAGGTTTCGCCAGCGGCGTTGTCACAGACCGTGAACACGAAATCCATCACCGGGGCACCCGGCGCGGCGAACTCGTCCCAGCTCTTCGAGCGCAGGCCCTCGGTGGGATAGTCGCTCTCCTGCAGCGCCTGCAGGGCAAGCGGGTGCGGCTGGCCCTTGGGCTGGCTGCCGGCCGAAAACGCCCGGAAGCGCCCCTGTCCGTCCTTATTGAGCATGGCTTCCGCGAGGATCGAACGGGCCGAGTTGCCGGTGCAGAGGAACAGCACGTTGTAGACGCGATCAGGCATGAGCGGTGTCTCCGGGAGGGCAAAGGCAGGCGGCCAGGGCTTCGACGGCCGGGGCGCAGACCTCCGGGCGACCCTGGCAGCAGTCGCGCATCAGGAACTCGACCAGGCCAGACAGGCCCTCGAAAGCGGCGCTGTAGATGATCGAACGCCCGTCCCGCCGGGACTGGATCAGTCCAGCGTGGCTCAGTTCCTTGAGGTGGAACGAGAGATTGGTGCCGGCCACGCCGACCTCGCTGGCCAGCACGCCCGCCGCCAGGCCGTCCGGGCCAGCGGTGACGAGTGCCCGCACGATGCGCAAGCGATGATCCTGGCCGAGGGCCGCGAAGGCGGCGACGGCTTGCCGTTCTTCCATCATTGATGCAATATCTCAATCATCATTGAAATATAGATGAAAGCACCGCCTTGAGCAAGAGCCTACCGCCTGACCCCTCGCCCCGTGACGGCTTCCCCAACCTGAGCTCGGCGCACTTCGACGTGCCGACCCCAGCGCACCTCCAGGCGGCGCAGCCGTTCACCCACGCCCCGCGTATCCTGATCCTCTACGGCTCACTGCGGGAGCGATCCTTCAGCCGCTTCCTGGCTTACGAAGCCGCGCGGCTGCTGGAAGCCATGGGCGGCGAGGTGCGGATTTTTCATGCGGACGGGCTGCCGCTGCCCGATGACACCACCGCCGACCACCCGAAGGTGCAGGAACTGCGCAACCTCTCGCTCTGGTCCGAGGGGCACCTGTGGGTGTCGCCCGAGCGGCATGGCAACCTGACCGGCGTGATGAAAAGCCAGATCGACTGGCTGCCCCTTAGCGAGGGCAGCGTGCGCCCGACCCAGGGCCGCACCCTCGCCGTCATGCAGGTGTCCGGCGGCTCCCAGAGCTTCAACGCTGTGAACAGCCTGCGCCTACTCGGCCGCTGGATGCGGATGATCACCATCCCGAACCAGTCCAGCGTGCCGATGGCCTACAAGGAGTTTGACGACGCTGGCCGGATGAAGCCGGGGCCGCTCTACGAGCGCGTGGTGGACGTGTGCGAGGAGCTGATGAAGTTCACGCTGCTAACCCGCGAGAGGGCCGACTACCTAGTGGACCGCTACAGCGAGAGGAAGGAGCGGGACCCGGACCGGCTCAAGGCCGTGGCGGCCGACATCGGCTTTGTGAAGCGCCCCAGCTGACCAGGGCGCAGGCCCCAGAGTGATCAAACCCTGAAAGGAGAGGTCCCATGCTCAACCTTGCGTCTGCTCCGCTCGCCGCTGCGCTGCCGGCCGCCGAGGATATTCAGCTCGGCGCCCTGCTCGCCGCCTGCGATGCTCAGCCAACCGTGCCCCTGGTGTTCACCTACGACGGGCGGCACATCCAGTGCGGCTATCATGTCACGGAGGTGAAGGCCGGGCAGTTCGCCGCTCTCGACTGCGGCGGAAACCCCGAAGCCTGGTCTGAGATCTTCGTGCAGCTCTGGGATGTGATCGACGGCGACCGCACGCACATGACAGCGGGCAAGTTCGCCGCGATCATCCGCAAGGTGTCTGAGCACGTCGGCCTGGACCTGAGCGCCCGCCTGACGTTCGAGGTGAGCGACGGCGTGGCCCCCATGCAGCTGCACTGCGCCAGTAGCCCGGTGCCAGCGGATGGGGTGCTGGCTGTCGCCCTGGCGCCGCGTGCGGCGAGCTGCAAGCCGCGTGACCGCTGGCTTGAGGAGCAGAAAGCGAACGTCTGCTGCGGCTCCTCGAGCAGCAAGCAGCCTTGCTGCAGCTGAGTAACCGCTCGCCGATATCGCGCACCGGGAGCCGATGGGTCATCCTGCACCCCGACCATCACCTTGGCAGTCCAGGCATCCCCTCAAAGCCGACCCATCGGGCCGACCGACGATGCGGTGACGATCCGCAGGATCGTTTCCTGATCGTTTGGGGATCGTCACCGCATCGCCGGGGGATCGCGTGCCAGGAGCCGGCCGACCTGCACCGCCGACCACGCGCCGCCGCGCGCCGTCTCGACACGCCGCGCATTCAGCTCGGCCGCGATGCCCCGGGCGCTGGTGATGCCGGCCGCCTGGATCGTGATGACGATCGGCAGGATGTTGGCGGCGAAGGCGTCGGCCGCAGCCCGGTTCACGCTGGCGCCCTTGGCCGATGCCTCGCCCAGATTGGTCCGGTTGCCGAGCAGGACGCCGCGCGCCTTGAGCCCTGCCATGGCGGCCCTGGTGCGGGCCGCGATCAAGGCCCGCTCCTTCTCGGCAAGCGCGGCGTAGAGGTGCAAGACGAACGGGTCCACGCCTTCGCCCAACTCGGCCACCAGGAACGGCACCCGCTGCGCCATCAGCCCGGCGATGAACGCCACGTCGCGCGACAGCCGGTCCAGCTTGGCGACGACGACCGGGCACCGGAGCTTGCGGGCCGATGCCAGGGCTGCGGCGAGGTGGGGCCGGCGCTCCAAGGCGTCAGCGCCCTTGCCGGTCTCGTGCTCCTCGTGCTCGGCGACGATGGCGAAGCCGCTACTCTCGGCGAAGGCGGCGATGGATTTGCGCTGCGCCTCGATCCCGAGGCCGGATCGGCCCTGCTTGTCCGTGCTCACCCGGAGGTAGGCGACGGCGGGACGGGGTGCGGGGCCCTGTGTGACAAGACCATGGGAACCCATGGACTTGTCACACGGCACCACCGCAGGCACCTCGGCACCCTTCGCCATCCCTGACCTCGTGCTGCTGAGAGGAGCGGGGCTCGCCAGCACCGGGCTCGGCCCCGGCTTCGCCGCAGGCGAAGCCTAGCAGGACTATTCGTCAACTTCAGAAAATAAGCAAGAATGGGTGGGTCTTTTTTCTGGAGAATTAGCGCGCCTCTAGGAACACTATCCGCAATATATTCTTCCGGAAATTTTTGTTTTTAGCTCGATGATAACAGAGAGGCGAGGTAGTCCCGGAACCCGACCGGGGTGAAGGTCACGCCACCAGGGAGGCGGGGGCCGGCGGCGCGGGCGTAGAGCACGGCGAGCTTCCGCACCTCGGCCGGGTCCGTCACCTCCTGCCCGAGGTCGCGCGCGAGGCTGAGCCGCCAGGCGGTGGTGGTGTCGAGCTGGTCCCCGCGCCGGGCCGCGAGCCAGGCCAGCACCTGGTCCACCCGGTAATAGCGCGGCCGGCCTGGTGCGGGCCGGAACCAAAAGGGGGGCAGCTCGGTCGGGCCGATACCGCGGCACCGCCACGTCGCGAACAGACCGCGGTCCAGGCGGAGGGCCGCGGCGAGGGAGCCGGTGGAGACGGGCGACCACCCGAACAGGCCGGGGAAGGTCACCTCGGTGGCCGGCGGGAGCGCCCCGAGGGTCGTCACCGGCTTGATGATAGTAGCGCCCGGGTCCATCGCAGATCGCAGATCGCAGTACATTTTAAATTCTCCGGACGCTTTCGTTACCCTCATGAGGGTAGCGGGGTGCCTGCCACCCCGGCCCTCCTCCCTGGTGAAGCAGCGCAGACGCCAGATCCTTTTTCAAAGGTACTGCGATCTGCGATCTGCGATTAGCCGTGGGCCTTCCGGGCCGCCTCCTCCATCATCCGCTTGAGGCGGGTCTCATTGAAGTCGGCCACGTTCTGCTCCGTGACGGGCCGGGTGGCCTCGGCCTTCAGCTCCTCACGGGTCGCGGCGCGCCAGTGGGCGACGTTACGGATCGCCCAGAGCCGGACGGGCTTCCCGCCGATGACCACCTCCAGGTGATCGTCGCCGTCCATGTTCACCTTGCGCGCGCCGAGGTCGTGCATGGCCTTGGCCACCTTCTTCGGGCTCAGGCGCTCCAGGTTGTCCGCCCAGGTCGAGGTCTTGAGGGCGTGGATCACCTCCGCCACCGACATCACGTCCCGGTGGAACGGGATGCCCCCGGCCTGGATCAGCTCGGCCAGCATCTGCGCGATGGGCGTGCGGCTCTCCTCCGTGGCCACCTCCTTCGCCTTCGTCATGGGCGGCGCGCCCTTGGCGTTGAAACCCTCCAGGGAGAGGGTGCGCAGGTACTCGGCGAAGGCCGCCACCGTGCTGTCGTCCTGGTCCAGCAGGTCGTGGAGCTGCTTGAAGAAGGTTCGATTGGCCTTCTTCTCCTCCTCCGTCTCGGGGGTCTCGGGGGTGGAGCAGACGAACCAGCGGCGGTCACCGCGGGGGAGGACCATCGGGGCCGCGTCGTTCGACGCCAGGAACATGCCGCGGGGGGTCCGGCCCCGGAAGCGACGCACGTGCTTGTCGTGAGCGTAGTAGAACTCCGCCGTCAGCAGCTCCTTCGTCTTCTCGAACACCTCCAGGCGCTCGCCGTGGTGGGCCTCCTCGATCATCAGCACCTGCGCGTCCACCAGGCGCGCGGTGTAGGGCTCGGCCAGCTCGACACCCTCGATCTTCCGGGCGTTCTTGTCGCCGAAGATGGCCGCGACAATGCGGTGGAGGGTGCCCTTGCCGGTGCCGTAGCCGCCCGTGACGATGATGCCGTGCTCGATCTTCTCGCCGGGGTGCTGGACCAGATGGGCGAGGTACTTCAGCACGTGCTCACGTGACAACGTGTCCGGCAGGAACCGGGCGAAGAAGTCCACGATCGGCTGGTAATTGCCGACTGCTGGGATCACCCCGCCGCGCTGCCAGAGGTTCACCGAGATGGTACCGTCCGGCTCGGGCAGGATGAGCTGCGCCACGCCCGCCCGGTAGTCCCGGTGCATTACCTTCGGCATGGTCGGGGACATCATCAGGGCGTTGTGCGGGGCGGCCCCGAGCTTGGACTTCACGCTGTCGCCGAACTCCTCCGGGTCCAGCTTCTCTCCGCTCGCGAGGTGCAGGTAGCTGCGCCCCTTCACCACGAACACGACACCCTGCTGGATGGCGGTCATAGCGCGCCCCTGGTTGGCCAGCGCCAGCGGGGTGCGGATCGAAGCCCGGAAGGGGCAGCGGGCGCAGCCCTCGAAGGGCGGCGAGGTGCTGTCACCCTCCGCGACGGTACCGCACAGCGTCGGGCCGGTCGCGGCCGCCAGGGCCTGGTCGATCTTCTTCTCGGTCTCCGCGAAATCGTAGCCCTTCATGTACCGCTTGGACATCACGTGAGCCCAGCGGCGACCGTCCACGGTACGGGCAGCAACGCCAACCATCTTGTACCACCAGGGCTCGGTTAGATCCTCGGCGTAAGTATCGCAGTGCTGGATGAAGGCGCATCCAGCCAGAACCGCGGGGAACTCGTCCGGCTTTGCCTTGCCAGAGGCCAGGTGCGCCTTCGTCGCCTCCGCCCGGATCATATCCGCGACGCTGCCTTTGCCCGCGCTGGGCACGCCGCGCGCCGCCATGCCCAGGTCCGAGGCCAGCAGCTCGGCCAACTTGGCCCGATCGTACCGCTCACTCTGGTGGATGAGGCGCACCGGCTTCAGGTCGGGGGCGGTCTTGTGGTTCAGCGTGCCGGGGGCCTTGCAAACGCGGGACAGGTCGGCGGTGCCATCTATGACGTAGCCGCGGGCCTTGAACGTGTCGCGCAGGCGCTTCTGCACAGCCTTGGACAGCATCTTCTCCGCCGCCAGCTCATCCGGGCCGAGGATCATGCCGGGAGAGCTGTAGAGCCAGTGGGCGTGGCAGCCACCGCCCGTGCCGATGAGGAGCGTCGGCGGGGGTAGCTTGGCCTCCGCGATGAGCTTCAGGGCTTCGTCGGCATCGGCCGGCAGCTGCGCGGCCGGGGTCGAGTGGGGGCCCTCGCGGGTATCGATGTCGACAAATAGACCGCCGACAAAGACGACACCCTCTTGCTTTCCGCGCTCGCCCGCCGACAGGGGCACGCCCTGGAGCCCGCGGCCGACGTAGGTGTCCCCGCGCAGGGCCAGCTCCGCGAGCTTCGCGGCGGCCCCGTCCAGGTTGGTCACGGGGAACGTGTGGACCCCGCCGGGTTTCGACCACAGAACTACCGTGCCAGCATCAGCACCCTGAAAAATTTGCTCCAGAAATGCGTGAATGGTGTTGCCAGATGTGTTGAAAATGGGCATATCCATAGTGGAGCGATCCTGTAATCAAGATTTAATTGCAGAATGAGCCCGGGTCGTTGGCCGCGACCTGGGCTCTTTGCTTTTGTTCGTCCTGTTATCGACCTGCTCAAAGCAGGCGACGCAGGGCAGCCTCGCGCAGGATGTCCGCGCGCAGCTCGTTGCCGATCGCACCGCCGCCGGCCGGCAGATTGGTCGCGGCGTAGCGCACGAAGTCGTCGGACCTGGTGTCGCCCCCGGGGTGCTCCAGCAGGAAGCCACTCACAGTGCTGGTGAGCAGGTCCGCCTTGTCGTCACAGAGCGGGCGGTGCTCGTTGACGCCCCAGAAGCCCATCGCATCCCAAGCCAGCGCGCGAGGCGGATCGGAAGGCATCGCATTGCTCACGGCCGACATCATCTGCCGGATGGCGGTCACACGAATGAACACCTTCCCGCCGATCTTGGTCCGCGGCAGCTTGTCAATGAAGCCCAGAGACCATCCGGTCCGCTGCTGAACTTCTTTACGGGTCAGATATCCGTCCAACATGGTGTAGTTCGCTCACGATCAGGGTGACGTGAGCTTTTAAGTGGGTCTGCGCGCTTTATTATGCAAATTCGTTCCCCTGAAAGTCAGGGAAAATCAGGGGAAGCTGAAGAAGTTGACGGCAACTACTTCGTCCGGCTGTTGATCCACTCGTCCAGGTCGTCACGCCGAATGCCGATGCGGCGCTCGCTGAGACGCAGGATGCGCGGGCCGCGCCCCGCCTTGACCAACCGACGCATGGTCGAGATGGAGAGGTTGGCGGCCTCGCACGCGGCATTGAAGTTGACGACACAGGCGTTCGGGCGCACGTCGCCCGCCGGCACGGTATGCGGCACGGTATGTCTCCAGCGTTGGAAGAAGCTGGGGATCGGTCTGCCGGGATCAGCAGCCTCTAATCTGACCCGCACCCAGCGTGCGCGCCCAAAATGTGATTGCGAGCTTGAACTGAGGCGACATTAGACAACCAAAGGCGTTCGCGCAAGCTTATAAGCTGCCACCAGATGTCATTTCTGATCCAGGCACATCCTTACGATGTGCTGTTCTACGACTATACATCCATTACCGTTGAGAGGGTGGCTCTACCATTGTGGCCCAGCACATCACCGGTTGTGGGCCAGTGGTCCCCCTCGGCACGACCTGAGAAAAAATTTAAGCGCTCGCTCGAGGAGGCGCCTCCTCCCGCATCTCGCAAAGGCCAGCCACATGGGCGGCCCACAGGTCCAGCGCCTCCCGCTTCTCCCTCGCGTAGCTCGCGCGGTTGTAGATGCCGGCCACGCCTGCCTTGTGGCCTGAGACGTGATTCAGGATTGCCTCGATGATGTGCGGCGCGACCCCGAGCCGATCCGCCATCGTCGTCGCGGCCGTCCGGCGCAGATCGTGCAGGATCCAAGGCGCCAGCGGCGTCCCCGCCTCCGTGAGCCGTCTGTCCAGCGCATTCTTGGCTCTTGACCAGCCGGAGAAGCCGCCGGCTCCCTCACCAAAGACGAGAGCGCGGCCCTCGAGGCGCGGTGCCTCCCGAAGGATTGCCACCGCGGGTGCCGAGAGCGGAACAAGGTGTTCCCGGTGGTTCTTCGCCCGAGCGGCTGGAAGGGTCCACAGGGCGGCGTCCAGATCCAGCTCCGTATCCGCCATGCCGCCCACCTCCTCCCGGCGCTGGGCCGTAAGGATCAGCGTTCGGACGATGCGCCCATAGGCATCGTTGCGGCATGCCCCCCAGATGGCCTTCAGCTCGGCGTCGCTCAGGACGCGCTCGCGCGTCTTCTCCTCGGCAGGCTTGTGCGTCCCAACTACCGGGTTGGCTTCCGTCAGCCCCTCCCCAATCGCCCACGCGAAGAGCGCCGAGAGAGCCGACCGGCTCCGGTTCGCGGACACCCCACCGCTGCTGTCGCGCAGCTCCGTAAGCCTGGTGGCCACGTCGGCCCGCCGCACCTTATGCAATGGGAGGCCCCGCAGGGGCGCCCAATGCTTCGTCAGGTGGAGCTTGGTCTGATAAAAGGTCCCGGGCTTCTGGCGAGCCTCGCAGCGCTTCAAGTAGGCATCCGCGACGCTGCCAAGCGTGACAGCGGCTGCCTTCTTCGCCGCGGCCTTCTCGGCATGCGGGTCGTTGCCGGTCAGGGCCTTTGCGAGAAGCGTCCGGGCCTGCCGCCGGGCCTCATCGACGGTGAGGATGTCCACTGCACCGATGCTGAGCTTCTTCGTCGCTCGCTGCCCTGGCACCCGGTACTGGACGACGTAGCGGCGGCTTCCCCCCGCGCTAGCGCGGACGCCGAAGCCCTTGAGCTCTGCATCCCACAGGAACGCTTCCAGCTTGCCGGGCGGGACCGTCAGGGCGGCGACGGTCTGGCGGGTGAGGCGTTGCGCAGTCATTTTCCGGAAGCCAATCGGAAGCCACAGGCCCGAATGCCTGTGGAATAAAGATACCGCTCCTACGCTCAAAAAACTAGAGGTACAGAGGGAAAACTGCGCTATTTGACGGCTTCCGGACGCTTCTGAAAACTCATCCTCGAATACTGGGGGACTAGGGGTCGGAGGTTCGAATCCTCTCGCTCCGACCATAAAAACTCTGTACCGGCAGAGCATCTCATAGGCGGCTTGTTGGCCGCCTTTGTTGTTCCTAGGGTTTAAATTTCAGCGGAGCCTACCCCTGCGAGCCGTCTCGGACCGCCGCAGCGAAGGCATATCCGGCGAGATCGGCGTTTCTCATCGATTGCGCGATCTTCGTTCCCGATCCGCGCGACTCCCTCACCGCCTTCGGTTCGGGCCTCAGCCTCAACGCTGGTTATTCAGCGGCAGCCCGAAGCAGCTCCTCGCGTTCTTCCGCCCGCCAGGGCAGACAGGTCGTCGGCATGGCAGGGGCTCCGGCGCAAAGGCGCTCCGGTCGTCCACCCGCTCAGGGACGATCCCGCTCCTTCAAACACCGGCGCGTGCCCCGACTTGGCCGTTAGCAATCGATGGCGTAGCGGCCCGATCGCTTCACGATGAGGTCGATCGGTCTTGTCCGCGCGGCGAAGCCTTTGGCTTCACCGCGCGGATACGCGTCATGGCGTCCGCGGAACTTGCCGGAGGCTCGACCTCACGCCGCCGCGCGGTCGTGGCGGCCTTCCTCGATCTCCTCGATGATCTTGGCCGAGAAGGCGTCGAGGTCGCCCGGGTTGCGGCTCGTCACGATGCCCTGGTCAGTGACCACCGGCTCGTCGCGCCAGTCGGCGCCGGCATTGACCACGTCGGTCTTGATCGAGGCGTAGGAGGTCATCCGGCGGCCCTTGGCGGCGCCGGCCTCGACGAGCAGCCAGGGGGCGTGGCAGATCGCGGCGACGACCTTGCCGCTCGACACGAAGCCGCGCACGATCTCGAGCGCCTTCGGCTCCAGGCGCAGCTTGTCCGGGTTGATCTGCCCGCCCGGGAGCACCAGGGCGTCGTAGGCCGAGACGTCGAGGCTCTCGATATCGGCGTCGACCGCGACAGGGCGGCCCCAATCGGCCCCGTCCCAGCCGCGGATGCTGTCCGGCGCCTGACGGGATTTCGGCGCCGCCACGGTCACCTGGGCGCCGGCCTGGGCGAGCTTGGCCTTCGGCACCTCGAGCTCGCTCTGCTCGAAGCCGTCGGTCGCCATGATGAGGATCTTAGCCTGCGTGATGCTCGGCATCGGGGTATCTCCGGGGAGAGTGCGGGATGCCCGGGCAACGACCCCGGCCTGGGCCGGTTCCGGTCCCCATTCCCGGCCCATCCCCGCCCTCTGCCGCGGCGGAACCCCGCCTGCCCGGGCCGGTTGATCCGCATGCCCAGACGGACAGGAGGAACGACCATGGCCAATCCAGGCCTGCCCGGCCACGAGCCGGTTCCCGGTGGGATCCCGGGCGACATCCCGCCGCCGATCACCCCCGACGACCTGCCGGATACCGGCCCGACCGGGCCGCGCTCGCCCTACCCGGTCAACGATCCGGGCATCACCGACCCGACCGGGCCGGGCTCCGAGCCCGACTACCTCCCGGGCGGACCGAGCAATCCCGGCACGCGGTTCTGAAAAACACGAAGGGCGCCCACTGGGCGCCCTTTTCGTTTCTGCGCCGGGGCGCGCACCCCTCGCATCGTCTTTCGCGCGCCGTCGTCAGTGCCCGCCATGCGAGCTGCGCACGTCGCGCGGGGCGTTCAGGATCTCGTTGAGAGAGGTCGCGACGTGGCGCGCCTCCTCGTCGGTGAGACGGAGCTGGAACGGCGGCAGGCCGCCCGCCTGGAGCGCCACCACCGCCTGGCCCTGCTCGTCGGTGCCGACCTCGATCGCCGGCGAGGTCACGTCGAGCATCGCCGCCTCGTCCTCGCCGAGGTCGTCGATCTCGGCCTCGTCCGGCTCGTGCATGACCGTGAGGAGCTGTCCCACCGCGCGCACGAGGGCGCGGGCCGCGCTGGCATCCATGATGACCGCGGTCGACTGGTCGTCCTTCTGGAACGAGAGCTGGATGTTCGAGCCTTCGAGGGAAACCGAGATACCCGCCATTGACAGTCCGACACCGTAGAATTGTCGTCCGTATATGGGAGCCCTCCGCCCGAGGCGACAGGGAATCGCGCGCAACGCCGGCCTGCATCGCGCGAAACGACGCCAGACCCGCGGCGTTGATCCGCCGGAACGGAGCGCCGGACGCCCGAAACGAGCGGATGACGACCATGGCCGCACGCAAGAACAGCCCACGCAAGACCAGCTCACACAAGACGACCGACGCCCAGAAGGGCACGATCGCCCGGGTGATGCACGAGTTCAAGGAGGGCGAGCTGGAGCGCGGCGACGGCGAGCCGGTCACCGACCGGCGCCAAGCCGTCGCCATCGCGCTGCGGGAGGCCGGCGCGTCGAACCGGGAGAGCCCGTCCGACAACAGGGCGAATTTCCGCCGCACCCGGTCGAAGGAGCGCGACACGCGGTCCCAGGCGACCCGCGCCGCGCTCTACGACGAGGCGAAGCGCCGCGACATCAAGGGCCGGTCGCGCATGACCCGCGGCGAACTCGAGCAGGCGCTCAACCGTTAGGCGCGCTCTCTCGACAGGAAATCGCGCATGACCTCGAAGCAACCGAAGACCACCACCCCGACCGATGCCGACCTGAAGGGCAATCCCGGCATCGGCACCTCCAAGGGGATGACCATGTCCGGCGGCGATCCCGAGGATCTCGCCGGGGCCAACACCGACGAGGGCGACGTCGCCAACGACACCACGCCCCAGGGCGGCGTCGACCCCAACCAGCGCGGGCGCACCAACCGCTGACACGCGGGGTGCGCGTTGTCGCGGCCGCCCTGCCTTGTTCCGGACAGACTGCACCCCTACATGGGGTTCAGCGGCAACGGGCGGGCGGCCTCGGGCATCGTGCCCGGCCGGGACCCAGTGGGCCCCGGCCATCGAAGCTCCCATCCGGACAATTGGCGCTGTCGCACTGTCATGCTCTCGCGCGAGGGCAGAGCGTTGCGGCTTCTAACGAGACGAGGACGACCGCGTGAATACTGGTACTGTTAAGTGGTTCAACGACCAGAAGGGCTTCGGCTTCATCCAGCCGGATGATGGCGGCAAGGACGTTTTCGTCCACATCTCCGCGGTGGAGCGGGCTGGCCTGCGCGGCCTCGTCGAGGGCCAGAAGGTCTCCTACGAGCTGCAGGCCGACCGTCGCGACAGCAGCAAGATGTCTGCCGTGAACCTGCAGGTCGCCTAAAGGCGGCCCCCGGCCCGGGTTAACGTGATCTTAACGCTAATTCCGTTAAGGTTACGGAACCCAGGCCGCACTGGAGCGTTATGAGCTTGCGGGCTCAAGTTACGCTCCGCCGGCGGCCCCCTGGCCGCCCGCCACGCACAGTCGCTCCCGCGTGGAGCGCCGAAAAGATAGAAGAAAAGACATCCATGTTGTTCGAGTTCACCCGGCGCGACGGCGCGCCCACCGTCTTCAACGACGGCCCCACTTTTCATGTCGACCAGATCAATCGCTTCGGCGATGGCGGCTCCACCGATGTGAGCCACCTGATCGACAAGAGCTACGGATACCACTCGTCCCGCGAGCTGCGTTGGCATCTCGCCGAGCGGTTCGGCCTGACGCCGAGTGCCGTGGCCGTGCGCGAAGCCCACTGAGGGCCGCGCGGGTCGTCATAGACCGCCGTCAATCGTACGAGGCGGGCCGCGCGCGAGCGTGGACCCGCCTTTGTCATGTCCGGACCGTCGTTTTCGTCATGCTCGGCCCGGGGCGGGAACCGGCGGCAGGGACAGGCGGACGAGCGTCCCGCCCCTCACCCCACCCGCAGCAGCCCGGCCAGCTGCGCCACGTCCCCCGGATTGTCCGACAGGAGCGCGTCGATCTCGCCAGCGGCGAGCGCCCGGACGTGGCGGCAATCCGGCCGGAACCGCGCCCCGGCGCAGGAGCAGCGCAGCCGCGGGCCGTCGCGGCCCTCGACCAGCCGCACGTCGTAGGGCGTGCCGCTGCTGCCCCGGACGACGAAATGCAGCAGCGGCGCGCGGGCCTGGCGCGGCGCCGCGCCGCGGCCCGCATCCTGAACCGTACGCGGGGCCGCGATGCCCCGCAGGGCGCGGGCCGCGAGACCGTCCGGCGCACGCGCGCCCTCCCCGGCCCGCTCGCGGGCGAGGCCGAGGCGGCGGGCGAGGCTCGCGACGTCGGGCGCGCCGGATTCCCGCATCACCGCGAGCGCGATCTGCGCGCAGGCATAGGCGTCCTCGCCGGCATCGTGGTGGCGAAACGTCACGCCGATCCGCGCGGCGAGCGACGAGAGCCGGTAGGTGCCCTGCCCCTGGCCGCCCTCGCCCGGCCAGTGCCGGCGGGCGAGCTGGACCGTGCAGAGCGAGGTATAGGCCGGCTGCGCCAGGCCGTAGGCCCGCAGGGTCGCCGCCAGCACCCCGACGTCGAAGCTCGCATTGTGGGCGAGCACCAGGCTGCCGGCGATCTCCGGCAGGAACGGCGCCATCGCCTCGGGGAAGGACGGCGCCCGCTCGACGTCCCGCGGCCGGATGCCGTGGACCCGGATGTTGCCGGGCGAGAAGCGCATCTCCGCCGGGCGGATCAGCCGCGATTCCCGCCGCACCACCCGGCCGTCCTCTATCCAGGCGAGGCCGACGGCGCAGGGGCTGTCGCGGCGCTCGTTGGCGGTCTCGAAGTCGATCGCGAGGGTGCGGGAAAAGCTCATCCCCGCGCTCTCCCCGGCGAAGACGCCGAATTTCAGGCGGAGGCGACCATCGTCAGCCACTCGTCCTCCGACACGACCTTCACGCCGTGCTTCTCGGCATCCTTGAGCTTGCTGCCGGCGCCCGGCCCCGCCACCACCAGGTCGGTCTTGGCCGAGACCGAGCCCGAGACCTTGGCGCCGAGCCGCTCGGCCGTCGCCTTGGCCTCGCTGCGGGTCATCTTCTCCAGGGTGCCGGTGAACACCACGGTCTTGCCGGCAAAGGCCGCTCCTTGCGCCGCCGGGGCCGCGCGCTCGGTCTCGACCTCGGCGAGCAGGGCCTCGACCGCCGCGACGTTGTGCGCCTCGGAGAAGAACTGGATCAGGGAGGCGGTGGTCACCGCGCCGACCTCGCCGTCGTCGGCCAGCGCCCGGTAGGCGTCGCCAGGAACCTGGGCGATCGCCCGCTCCACCGCCGCACGCACGCCGTCCGCGTCGCCGTAGGCCTCGACCAAGGCGGCGCGCTGCGGCGTCGACAGCCGCGCCACCGCGCCGCCGGCCAGGAGGTCCGCGTCGGGGGAGTCGGCGGCGGCCGCGAGCAGCCGGTCGCGGGTGGTGGCGCCGACCCGGTCGAGGCTCGCGAGCGCGATCCAGTCCGGCCCCGGCTGGCAGGCGGCCGCCGCCGCCACCCCCGCCATCAGGGCCGGGATGTCGGAGAAATGCTTGGCCAGCGCCTTGGCGGTCGCCTCGCCGACCTGCTCGATGCCGAGCGCGAAGATGAACCGGTTGAGCGGGATTTTTCTCCGCGCCTCGACCCCGGCGAGCAGGTTCTTGATCGCCTTGTCCTCGTCGTCCTTCTTCTTTGCCGCCTTCTTGACCTCCTTGCCCGCAGCCGCGGCCCGCTCGGCCGAGAGCGCCTGGCGCCTCGCCACCACGGCAGCCTTCAGGGGCTCGAAGTCCAGGCGGAACAGGTCGGCGGGCTGGCGCACCAGGCCGGCCTCGAACAGGGTCTCGATGTAGGTCTCGCCGAAGCCCTCGATGTCGAAGGCGTTGCGCGACACGAAGTGCTTGAGCCGCTCCTGGCCTTGCGCCGGGCAGATCAGGCCGCCGCTGCAGCGGCGCACCGCGTCGAGCTTGCCCGTCCGCGGGTTGAGGCCGCGCACGGCGTGGCTGCCGCAGGCCGGGCAGGTCTCGGGGAATCGGTAGGGCACGGCCTCCGCGGGGCGGCGCTCCAGCACCACGTCGGCGACCTTCGGGATCACGTCGCCGGCGCGCAAGACCACCACGGTGTCGCCGACGCGCACGTCGGAGCCTTGCGCGAGGTCGAGATCGGTCCGCAGGCTCTGCCCTTGCCAGATCGCCACGCCGCTGCGGATCGGCGCGCCGTCGGCATCGACGCCGTGGACGTAATCCTCGTTGTGGAGCGTCGCGTTCGACACCACGACGCCGCCGACCGTGACCGGCTTCAGGCGCGCCAGCGGGTTGAGCGAGCCGGTGCGCCCGACATTGATGTCGATCGCCTCGACCACGGTGGTGGCGCGCTGGGCCGGGAACTTGTGGGCGAGCGCCCAGCGCGGGGCGCGGGCGACGAAGCCGAGGCGGCGCTGGAGCGCGAAGTCGTCGACCTTGTAGACGACCCCGTCGATGTCGTAGCCGAGATCGGCGCGCCGCGCCTCGATCGTCCGGTAATGCGCCAGCATCGCGGGGGCGTCGGCGCACAGCACCGTCAGCGGGTTGACGGGCAGGCCCCAGGCGCGGAACGCCTCGATCATCTCGAACTGGCTGTCGGCCGGCTGGTCCGACATCTCGCCGGCCGCGTAGGCGAAGAAGCGCAGGGGCCGCGAGGCGGTGATGCTGGAATCGAGCTGGCGCAGGGAGCCGGCGGCGGCGTTGCGCGGGTTGGCGAAGAGCGGCTTGCCGGCCGCCTCCTGGCGCGCGTTGATGCCGGCGAAATCGGCGTGCGACAGGTAGACCTCGCCGCGCACCTCGCACACGTCCGGCCAGTCCGCGCCGGCCAGCTCTTCCGGAATCTCCTTGATCGTCCGCACGTTGGCGGTCACGTCCTCGCCCACCTCGCCGTCGCCGCGCGTCGCCGCGGTGACGAGGCGCCCGTTCTCGTAGCGCAGCGACAGGGACAGGCCGTCGATCTTCGGCTCGGCCGTGAAGGCGACGGGCTCCCCGCCGGAGAGACCGAGGAAGCGGCGCACCCGCTCGACGAAGTCGCCGATCTCCTCGTCCGAGAAGGCGTTGCCGAGGGACAGCATCGGCACCGCGTGGCGCACCTTGGCGAACTTGTCCGACGCCTTGGCGCCGACGCTGGCCGAGGCCTCGCCGGTGCCGGCGAGATCGGGGAAGCGCGCCTCGATGCTCTCGAGCCGGCGGCGCAGGGCGTCGTACTCGGTATCCGAGATCGTCGGCGCATCGTCGCCATGATAGCGCCGGTCGTGCTCCGCGATCTCCGCCGAGAGGGCGGCGTGGAGGCTCTGCGCGCTCTTGGGGTCGAGGTCGTCGAGGGCGGGGTCGCGGGTGGGGGGCATGGACGCTCGTGACGTGAACGATGTTCGGGCGTGATCTCGGGCGCCAGGCGGCGCGGCGGCGGGCGCGGGTCTCCGTGTGTCGTGCCTGACGAAATCTCCCATTTCGTTAACTGTGGCGCCACCCTGGCCCCGTACATACGTTTGTGTGCATCATGGGCGGGAGGAGCCTGCGTCGTTGGTCAGGATCAAGTGGGACGATGGCAGTCGCGAGAAATGCCGGAAGCATGGCGTTTCGATCGCGGAGATCGAGGACGCCTTGCGCGGGCGGCCGCCAATCGAGCCCGATCTGGATCATTCGGCGCCGGAGCAGCGCCTGATCGCTATCGGACGCACGCCGCCGGTCGATCGATCTTCGTTGCCTTCACGATCAGGCAGCATGGCGACGAAATATCCATCAGGCCGTTCAGGGCTCGCTCCATGCACCGCATGGAGGTCGCATCCTATGAGCACTAGGTTTCCGGAGTTCGTTGCCGAAGCCGAGGCTTTTTCTTGATAAGGGTCTCTTCCGGCCTAGATTCTTCGCACTTCAAGCCGGCCCGGTTCGAGTTCGCGCCCAAAACGGAGCGCGTCAACATGCGCTTGCCGAAAGACTTGCTCGATGCCGTCGAGGCGTCGGCGGCACGGAAGGGAATGCCGTACCCGCGGTTCATCCGCCGGGCGCTCGAACTGGCCGTGTCCCGGCCGGAAGACGCCGAGCCCGAGCGCTGAGCCGCCGGATCAATTGAAAGCCCTCAGGCCGCCGCCACGCGCTTCCCGATCAGCCGCGCCTTCCACCCCAGCGCCGGCCGCTCGACGACGTGCCAGGACAGGGCCGCCACCGCCAGCGTGAGGACCAGCGACGGCCCGAGCAGCGCCCAGGCCGAGGCGGCGGGCATCAGCGCGTGCAGGGCCTGCTGCACCGGCCAGCCGTACAGGTAGGTGCCGTAGGAGAGGTCCGCCCGCGGGTCGAGGGCCGGGTGGCGCACCGGGGGGATGAGGCCGAGGCAGAGCACCGCGTAGGCCTCGGCGAGGAACAGCACCGGCGGGTAGAGGGCGGTCCCGTGCAGGAGAGCCGCCAGCACGAGGCCCGCGAGCGCCAGCGGCCAGCTCAACGGGGCCCGGTCGGCGTAGAGGAAGAGCGCCGCGCCGGTGGCGAAGATCAGCGGCAGCCGCAACGAGGTCTCGAGGCCCTTCGGCATCTCGCCGGCGCGCAGCCCGGCTGCCGCCAGGGCGACGGCGAGGCCGGCGATCAGCAACGGGCAGAGCCAGCGCCGGCGCAGCGTCCCGAGGAGCCCCGCCGCCAGGAGGCCGAGATAGCACAGCACCTCGTACTTGAGCGTCCAGACCGTCCCCATCGGGAAACGGAACGGATTCTCCGAGAACACCCCCGGCAGGGCGGCGTTGCTCTTGAAGGTGGTGAGGGTGCCCTGGACGAACCGCCACAGGCCCGGATCGGCCCAGTAGTCGGAGAGCGGCAGCGCCGTCATCAGGCTGCCGAGGCCGAGCGAGACGACGAGCGTCGCCGCCACCAGCCCCGGGGCGATGCGCAAAGCCCGGGCGACGACGTAGTCGCGCGGCCCCCGGCGCAGGAGGCTCATGGTGACGAGGAAGCCCGAGACGGCGAAGAAGCCGTTCACCGCGTGCTCGCCGAGCGTGTAGCCGGTCAGCCGCGCCAGCGGCTCGTCGAGGACGGCGCCGGTGGTCACGCTGAAGCCGTGCGAGACCACGACGAGGAGCGCGAGCGCCAGGCGCACCGCCCCGAAGGCGTTGTGCGGCCTGTCGAGGCCGGCCGCGACCGTCACCACGGCGCGGCTTCCTGCGGCGGCGTTTCCGTCAAGCCCTCCTGCGCCAGCGCGGAGCGGCCGTTGCGGGCCGCCCAGGCACCGGCGACCGAGCCGCCGTAGCGCTCGATCCCGGAGCGGCGGAAGGCGAGCGCGGCGAGCAGCGCCTTCACGCCGTTCTTCGCCAGCATCGCCCCCGTGGGGTCGGGCAGGCCGTATTTTCGCGAGACGTAGGATCGCGACCAGGCCTGGTGCCAGCGCGAGCGGCGCACCCGGCCGGGCGCCGAGGCGCTCGACGCGCCGCGGCCGTGCAACGCTAGGGCGCCGTGGACGTGGACGAGCGCCCGGCCCGCATCGGCGATGCGCCGGCAGAGGTCGTCGTCCTCGTAGAACAGGAAGATGTTCGGATCGAACCCGCCGAGCGACAGGAAGAGGTCGCGGCGCACCATCAGGCAGGCGCCCGACAGGAACGGCGCGCAGGCATCGCCCTCCGGCGGATGGAGCCGACCGCCCGGGTTGGTGAGGTAGGGCGCGAGCAGCGAGCGCGGCTGGAAGAAGAAGCGCCCGTCCGGCTCGACGATGCGGGGCGCGAACAGCCCGGCATCCGGATAGGCCTCGGCCGCGGCGAGCAGCGCGTCGGCGCTGCCCGGCTGGAGCTCGACGTCCGGGTTGACGATCAGCGCGTATTCGGCGCGTCCCGCCGCCCAGACGCCGGCATTGTTGGCCCGGCCGTAGCCCTCGTTGCGGGGCAGCCGCAGGACCCGCGCGCCCAACGTGGCGGCGAGGTCCGCCGAGCCGTCGCGGCTCGCGTTGTCGACGACGAGCGCCGGGACGTGCTCGCGGGCGAGCGCCGCGAGGCAGGTCGGCAACACGCCGGCACTGTCATGCGCGACGACGACCGCGACGAGACCGGGCACCGGCTCCGATCAGCCCTGCTTCTGCGGCAGGTTGAGGCGGATGTGCAGCTCGCGCAGCTGCTTGGGCCCGACCTCGGAGGGCGCGCCCATCATCAGGTCCTCGGCGCGCTGGTTCATCGGGAAGAGCACGACCTCGCGGATGTTCGGCTCGTTGCAGAGCAGCATCACGATGCGGTCGACGCCCGGCGCGATGCCGCCGTGCGGGGGGGCGCCGAGCTTCAGCGCGTTCAGCATGCCGCCGAACTTCTCCTCCAGGACCTCCTTGGGGTAGCCGGCAAGGCCGAAGGCCTTCTCCATCACCTCGGGGCGGTGGTTGCGGATCGCGCCCGACGACAGCTCGATGCCGTTGCAGACGATGTCGTACTGGAACGCCTTGATGCCGAGGATCGTCGCGTGGTCGGCGGGATCGAGCGCCATGAAGGCGTCGTGGTCGAAGTTCGGCATCGAGAACGGGTTGTGCGAGAAGTCGACCCGCTTCTCGTCCTCGTTCCACTCGTACATCGGGAAGTCGGTGATCCAGCAGAACGCGAACTGGTCCTTGTCGGACAGGGCCAATTCGTCGCCGACGCGGATGCGGGCCTTGCCGGCAAGCCCCGCCGCCTTGGCCTCGGGCCCGGCGGAGAAGAACACCGCGTCGCCGGCCTTGAGCCCGGCCTTGGCGGCGATGGCGGCTTGCGCCTCCGCCGGCACGAACTTGGCGATCGGCCCGCGGCCGGTGAGCGTCCCGCCCTCCTCCTCGAACACGATGTAGCCGAGGCCGGGCGCGCCCTCGGAGCGGGCCCAGTCGTTGAGCTTGTCGAAGAACGAGCGCGGCTGCGAGGCGGCGCCGGGGGCCGGCACGGCGCGGACCACGCCGCCGGCCTTGATGGCGTTCTTGAACGCGTTGAAGGTCACGTCCTCGCGCAGGAACTCGTCCGTCACGTCGGCGATGACGAGCGGGTTGCGCAGGTCCGGCTTGTCGACGCCGTATTTCAGCATCGCTTCGGCGTAGGGAATGCGCACGAAGCTCGGCGAGACGCGCTTGCCCTCGGCGAATTCCTCGAACACCGAGCGCAGCACCGGCTCCACCGCCTGGAAGACGTCTTCCTGGGTGACGAAGCTCATCTCGATGTCGAGCTGGTAGAACTCGCCCGGCGAGCGGTCGGCCCGGGCGTCCTCGTCGCGGAAGCACGGCGCGATCTGGAAGTACCGGTCGAAGCCGGCGATCATCGTCAGCTGCTTGAACTGCTGCGGGGCCTGCGGCAGGGCGTAGAACTTGCCCGGATGCAGGCGCGACGGCACCAGGAAGTCGCGCGCGCCCTCCGGCGAGGAGGCGGTGAGGATCGGGGTCTGGAACTCGAAGAACCCGCCCTCGCGCATCCGCCGGCGCAGCGAATCGATGATCGCGCCGCGGCGCATGATGTTGGCATGCAGCTTCTCGCGGCGCAGGTCGAGGAAGCGGTACTTGAGCCGCGTCTCCTCCGGGTATTCCTGGTCGCCGAAGACCGGCATCGGCAGTTCGGCGGCGGCGCCCAGCACCTCGAGGTCGGTGATGTAGACCTCGACCGCGCCGGTCGGCAGTTCCGCGTTCTCGGTGCCGGCGGGGCGTTGGCGCACCCGCCCGTCGATGCGGATCACCCACTCCGAGCGCACGGCTTCCGCCGCCTTGAAGGCCGCGGAATCGGGATCGATCACGCATTGCGTGATGCCGTAATGGTCGCGCAGGTCGATGAACAGCACGCCGCCATGGTCGCGGACGCGGTGGCACCAGCCGGAGAGGCGGACGGTCGCGCCGACGTCGGACGGGCGGAGCGCCCCGCAGGTATGGGAACGATAGCGGTGCATGGGCGTGTCTTGGCTGTCCAGGGTTTGGGCTGTCTCGATCGGGGCCGGCAGGCCGGGCGCGCGGACAGTTCGTCCGCACGCGAAAGCGTGCGGCACCCATTCGCGAAGGGGGGAGCGAAGTCAAGCGCGGGGCCTCGCCGGACACCTCCCGGCGCTTGTGGAACAAAAGACGAACACTTATATTATCCCCATGGATCAGAACGCCTTTTTCGGCTCCTGCGAGCCTCACCCCGACCCCTTGCTCGACCTGTCGCTCGACACCCGACCGGATCCGCCCCCGGGCACGCCCGCGGCGACCCGGACCCAGCCACCGGAGGCCCACGCCATGCCCGTCGACCACCGCGACGCCATCCACGAACGCCCGCCCGCGTTCATCGAACGCCAGAACGCGTCCGTCGAACGCCAGGACGGCGCCTGGCGGGTCCTGCCGATCGAGGGCCGGTTCGAGCTCGTCTACGAGGACGGCAACGGCGCCTGGAGCGTGCGCCGGCTGCAAGCGCGCGAACTCAAGATCGGTCCCGGCCGGGTGCTGGTCTGCGGTACCGACCGGGACCGGGACGGCTACCGGGGCTTTCGCGCCGACCGCATCCACCGCCTGACCGACCGGGACACCGGCGAGCGGGTCGAGCACAACATCCTCGACTGGCTCATCCGCCGGGCGGAAGCGGCGCGGCGCGCCCGCGCGGCGGCCCTGCGGCGGAAGACCCTGCCCGAGGCGGCTCGGCCCAAAGCGGCTCGGCTCGAGGCGGTTCGTCCCGGCGGGAAAGCCCGCGCCGCGTGATTTTTGGTGTCCGCGGCGCCCAATCCCCATAACCCACGGCGCCGGCGTCTCGCGGCGTCTCGCGCTGGGCGACCGGCTCCGCTATAGCCGGACCCATGAAGCTGATTACTTCGACGGAAGACCTCGCCTCGGTCTGCTCGCGCTTTGCCACGCAACCCTTCGTGACCGTCGACACGGAGTTCATGCGCGAGACGACCTACTATCCGAAGCTGTGCCTGATCCAGATCGCGGCACCGGACGGATCGACCGCGCTCGTCGACCCGCTGGCGCCCGACATCGACCTCGCGCCGTTCTTCGCGCTGATGGGCGACGAGGGCGTGCTGAAGGTCTTTCACTCGGCCCGCCAGGACCTCGAGATCATCTGGCTGCTCGGCGGGCTCCTGCCGCAGCCGTTCTTCGACACGCAGGTCGCCGCGATGGTCTGCGGCTACGGCGACTCGGTGTCCTACGAGCAGCTCGTCAACGACGTCGCCAAGGCGAAGATCGACAAGTCGTCGCGCTTCACCGACTGGTCGCGCCGGCCGCTCTCGGACGCGCAGCTGAGCTACGCGCTCTCGGACGTCACCCACCTGATCAAGGTCTACGAGGTGCTGGCGCGCGAGCTGATCGCGACCGACCGCGGCGCCTGGCTCGACGAGGAGATGGCGGTCCTCACCTCCCCCGACACCTACCGGGCCGACCCGGAGCATGCCTGGAAGCGCCTGAGCTCCCGGATGCGCAAGGCCCGCGAGATCGCGGTGCTGATGGAGGTGGCGGCCTGGCGCGAGCGCGAGGCGCAGACCCGCAACGTGCCGCGCGGGCGCATCCTGAAGGACGAGGCGGTGATCGACATCGCCACCTCGGCGCCCCGCAGCGTCGAGGCGCTGGGGCGGCTTCGCACGATCCCCGCCGGGTTCGAGCGCTCGCGCACCGGCACCGACATCCTGGCCGCCGTCGAGCGCGGCCTGTCGCGCGATCCCGCCTCGGTGCCGACCCCCGAGCGCGGCCGCGCCCGCAGCGGCGGCAACGGCGCGCTGGTCGAGCTCCTCAAGGTGCTGCTCAAGGCGGTCTGCGAGGAGGAGCGCGTCGCGCCCAAGATCATCGCCACCGTGGACGACCTCGAGGCCCTGGCCGAGGACGGCGCCGCCGACGTGCCCGTGCTGCACGGCTGGCGCCGCGGCCTGTTCGGCGAGAAGGCGCTGGCCCTCAAGGCCGGCCGCCTGGCCCTGTCGGCCGAGGGCGGCCGCGTGGTGGTGCGCGAGCTGCCCGAGGCCTGAGAGCGGAGCCCTCGCGGGGACCGGTGGCGACGCCGGTTCCGCAAGGCCCCTCCTTGCCCGTCGCGGCCTCAGCGGCCGGCGATGCGGGGCTCCCGCCGGCCACTGCGCCGCGCCGCCGCCAGTGCCGTCCCGCCGATCAGCCCGGCTGCCGCGATCAGGCCGATATGCAGCCACATCGGGTCCGCGGCGACGACCCGGTCCTTGGCCTGCGCGTCGAACCGGCCGTGGGCACCGTGGTCGCGCTTGGCGTCGACCGGCTCGAACAGGTTGTCGGGCCGGCACCGCCGCGCCGCATGCGACGTCATCTCGCCCCGGTAGCCGTGGCGGGCGAGGTAATGGTCGGTGAAGGCCGGTGCGGCCTGCGCGCCGAAGATCGCGAGCCAGGACGGGGTGCCGATCCAGAGTTCCCGCGGCGCGTCGTGGGCGGCCCGCACGATCTCCTCGGCGATCGCCTCGGGCTGGAAGATCGGCGGCACCGGCTCGAGCTTGCGCGGCAGGCGCGAGCGGGCCCAGTCGAATTGCGGCGTGTTCACCGCCGGCAGCTGCACCATCGTCAGGCGGATGCGGCTGCGACGATGCAGCAACTCGGTGCGCAGGCTGTCGACGAAGCCGCGCACCGCCGCCTTGGCGGCGCAATAGGCCGATTGCAGCGGGATCGACCGGTAGGCGAGCGCCGAGCCGACATGCACGATGGTGCCCCGGTCCGAGGCTTTCATGTGGCGCAGCGCCGCCAGCGTGCCGTGGACCTGGCCGAGATAGGTGACGTCGGTGACGCGCTGGAACTCCTCCGCGGTCATCTGCCCGACCTCGGCGTAGACCGTCACCATCGCGTTGTTGACCCAGACGTCGATGCCGCCGAACTCCTCCGCGAAGGCATCCGCCGCCCGCTCCACCGCCTTCGGGTCGGCGACGTCGGCGCGGTAGCCGAGCGCCCGGCCGCCGGCCGCCTCGACCTCCGCGACCGCCGCCGCGATCCCGGCCCGTCCCCGCGCGACGATGCCGACGTTCCAGCCCCGGCGCCCGAAGGCCGCCGCCACGGCGCGCCCGACCCCGGCGCTGCCGCCGGTCACCACGACGGTGGGGCGCGTTGTTCCGCTCATCCGATTGCTCCTCGCGACACCTGCGTCAGCCCCGACAACGCGCTGGGGCGCTTCCGGGTGCAGGGAGTTCGGGAAGACGGGGACGTGCCGGATCGGCGGGCAGTCTGCCCGCTGTTATGTCTATACACATGGGCCGGGCGCCGGTACGACGGGCGCGACCGGAAGGCCCGGGCGGGAGGGGACGATGAAGGCGTTGGCGGCAGGTTTGCTGGGAGCGGTCGCGCTGGCGGGGCCGGCGCTCGCCCAGGAGACGAAGGTCACCGTCGGCCTGTCGGGCTGGACGGGCTTTGCTCCCCTGACGCTCGCCAAGGAAGCCGGCATCTTCAAGAAGAACGGCCTCGACGTCTCGCTCAAGAAGATCCCGCAGGCGAGCCGCCACCTCGCCATCCGCTCCGGCGACGTGCAATGCGCCGCCACCACGGTCGAGACCTGGGTGGTGTGGAACGCCAACGGCGTGCCGACGAAGCAGATCTTCCAGCTCGACAAGTCCTACGGCGCCGACGGCCTCGCCGTGCGCAACGACGTCGCCGCGATCAAGGACCTGAAGGGCAAGACCGTGGCGGCCTCGGTGCCCGGCACCGCCCCGTATTTCGGGCTGGCCTGGATCCTCAAGGCCAACGGCCTGTCGCTCAAGGACGTGAAGGTCGTCAACATGGAGCCGGGTCCGGCCGCGCAAGCGTTCATCGCAGGCCAGAACGACGCCGCGATGACCTACGAGCCCTACCTGTCCTCGGTGCGCGCCGCGCCGCAGGCCGGCAAGATCATCGCCACCACCCTCGACTACCCGATGGTGATGGACACCTTCGGCTGCACGCCCGAGTTCCTCGACCAGAACCCGAAGGCCGCCAAGGCGCTCGCCGACAGCTACTTCGAGGCGCTCGACATGATCGCCAAGGATCCGCAAAAATCCTACGAGATCATGGGCGCCGACGTGAAGCAGACCGGTGAGGCCTTCGGCAAGTCGGCGCAGTTCCTGCGCTGGCAGGACCGGGCCGCCAACAAGGCGTTCTTTAACGGCGAGCACCAGAAGTTCTCCGAGCAGGCGGCCGACCTGCTGCTCGAGATCGGCGTGATCCGGCAGAAGCCCGACATCGCCGCCCTCGCCGATCCGCGCTTCGTGCAGTGACCGGCTTGCGCCCGCTGCAGCCGGTCGGCGGCCCGGCGAAGGTTCTTCTGGGCCTGAGCTTCTTCGTGCTGTTCGTGGCGGCCTGGGCCGCCGCGACGCTCGGTGGGCTGGTGCCCAGGACCTTCCTGGCCGACCCCGTCACCATGGTGCAGGACGGCTGGCTGCTGCTGACCCGGTTCGACTTCCTGTCGGATATCGGCATCACGGTGTACCGGGTGGTCGGCGGCTTCCTGCTCGCCTCCCTGATCGCGGTGCCGCTCGGCGTGATGATGGGGGCCTACAAGCCGGTCGAGGCGTTCTTCGAGCCCTTCGTCTCCTTCGCCCGCTACCTGCCGGCCTCCGCCTTCGTGCCGCTGCTGATCCTGTGGGCCGGCATCGGCGAGACGCAGAAGCTGCTCGTCATCTTCATCGGCTCGGTGTTCCAGCTGATCCTGATGATCGCGGTCGCGGTCGGCCAGGTCCGGCGCGACCTCGTCGAGGCGGCCTACACGCTGGGAGCGAGCGACGCCGGCATCATCCGCCGGGTGCTCATCCCGGCGACCGCCCCGGAGATCGCCGAGATCCTGCGCCTCGTGCTCGGCTGGGCCTGGACCTACGTCATCGTCGCCGAGCTGATCGGCTCGTCCTCGGGCATCGGCCACATGATCATCGAGAGCCAGGCCCTGCTCGCCACCGGCCAGATCATCTTCGGCATCATCGTCATCGGGCTGATCGGCCTCGTCTCGGACTTCCTGTTCAAGGCGGCCAACCGGCTCCTGTTTCCCTGGAAGCTCGCCTGATGCGGGACACCATCGAGGTCGCGGTCGAAGGCGTGGCGCGGGTCTTTCCCGGCCACCGCGGCGGGAAGCCCGTCCAGGCCCTCTCCCCCACCGACCTCACCGTCGCCAAGAACGACTTCATCACCATCCTGGGGCCCTCGGGGTGCGGGAAGTCGACGCTCTTGCGCATCATCGCCGGGCTCGACCGGCCGAGCGCCGGCCGCGTCCTGGTCGGGGGCCGCGAGGTCCGCGGGCCCGGCCCCGACCGGGGCATGGTGTTCCAGTCCTACACCCTGTTTCCCTGGCTCACGATCGCGGAGAATATCGGCTTCGGCCTGCGCGAGCGCGGGGTGCCGGCGGGCCGGCGCCGCGAGATCGTCGCGGCCTACATCGACAAGGTGGGCTTGCGCGGCTTCGAGGGGCATTACCCCAAGCAGCTCTCCGGCGGCATGCAGCAGCGCACCGCCATCGCCCGGGCGCTCGCCAACGACCCCGCCATCCTGCTCCTCGACGAGCCCTTCGGCGCGCTCGACAACCAGACCCGCGGGCTGATGCAGGAACTGCTGCTCGGCATCTGGGAGCGCGAGCGCAAGACCGTGATCTTCGTCACCCACGACATCGAGGAGGCGATCTTCATGGCCTCGCGGGTGATCGTGATGACGGCCCGGCCCGGCCGCATCAAGGCCGACGTCCCGGTCGATCTCGGCCATCCGCGTCACTACACCCTCAAGACCAGTCCCGACTTCTCGCGGCTGAAGGCGCAGCTCACCGAGGAGATCCGGGCCGAGGCGGTGCTAGCGGCGGCGCATTGAGGACATTGTCGGCGATTCGTTTCGGCCTCCGTCCCACCCGGGACCTCATCCTGAGGTGTCGGCGATCGAAGATCGCAGGCGATCGACGCTCGACTGATCTCGACGGAGGGCTCCAGAGGCCTCTCCGATCCCTGGAGCCCTCCGTCGAGGCTCCCGTTGGTCGCACCTCGGGATGAGGTCGCGGATGGGATGCAGGCATCGCGAAATCCGCCGCTCCCGCTCGAATCCCCGGTCCCATGAACTAACTGTCCCTGGCTCGAACCCCGTTCCCCGCTCCGGCGGCGCGACCGGCCAGGAGGACAGCATGAAGGCTTTCGTCGTCCGACAACCCGGCGGCCTCGACCGCCTGGAGATCGCCGAGCGGCCCGATCCCGGCCAGCCCGGCCCCGGCGAGGTCCGGGTCGCGATCCGGGCGACCTCGCTCAACTTCCACGACCTGATCGTGGCGAGCGGGCGCTCGCCGGCCGAGGACGGTCGCATCCTGATGTCGGACGGGGCCGGCACCGTCGAGGCGGTCGGTGCGGGCGTCACCGACTTCGCCCCGGGCGACCGGGTCGTCTCCTGCTTCTTCCCGCATTGGACCGACGGGCTGCCGCAGGCGCCGGTCGGCAACTTCGCTCGCGTGCCGGGCGACGGCGTCGACGGTTTCGCGCTGACCCACGCGGTCCGGCCCGTCGGGGCCTTCACGCAGGCGCCGCGGGGCTGGAGCTTTGCGGAATCCGCCACCATCACCACCGCGGGTCTCACGGCCTGGCGGGCGCTGGTCGGTGATGGCGGGCTCAAGGCCGGCGACACGGTGCTGGCGCTCGGCACCGGCGGCGTCTCGATCGCCGCGCTCCAGATCGCCAAGGCGATGGGGGCGGCGGTGATCGTTACCTCCTCCTCCGACGCCAAGCTCGAGCGGGTGCGGGCGCTCGGCGCCGACCACACGATCAACTACCGTACCCATCCCGATTGGGGCCGCCAGGTGTGCGACTGGACCGGGGGTGTCGGCGTCGATCACGTCGTCGAGGTCGGTGGGCCCGGTACCCTCGCGCAGTCGATCGAGGCGGTCCGCGTCGGCGGCCATATCGCGCTGATCGGCGTGCTCACCGGGCGGGCCGGCGAGGTGCCGACCTCCGCGCTGATGGCCAAGCAGGCCCGGCTTCAGGGTCTGATCGTCGGCAGCCGGCGCCAGCAGCAGGACTACGTCGCGGCCCTCGACCGGACCGGGATCCGCCCGGTGATCGACCGCACCTACGCCTTCGCGGAACTGCCCGAGGCCTTCCGCCACCAGGAGAGCGGGAGCCATTTCGGCAAGCTCTGCGTCGCCTGGTAGTCCCGGGCGCCTCGCAAGGGCCTGCGGCAGGTCGTAAGAGCCTGCGGCGCCCGGCCGTACCCCCGGCCGCGCATTCCCGCGCTCGACGGCGCCGCGGCATCCGGGATATGGGCTCGTCATGAACGGAATCGTGGTGGTCGGCACCGGCCAGGCCGGCTTTCAGCTCGGGGCCTCCCTGCGGGAGAACGGCTATGCCGGCCCGGTGACCCTGGTCGGCGACGAGCCGGGCCTGCCTTATGGCCGCCCGCCCCTGTCGAAGGCCTACATGCTCGGCAAGACCGACGCGGCCGGCCTGTCGCTGCGGCCGGAGGCCTACTTCGCCGAGCACCGGCTGAGCGTGCGCGGCGGCGAGCGGGCGGCCGCCATCGACCGCGCCGGCCGCCGGCTCCTCCTCGCCTCGGGCGAGACCCTGCCCTACGACCACCTCGTCCTGGCGGCGGGCGCGCGCAACCGCCCGCTGCCGGTGCCGGGCGCCGACCTGCCCGGTGTCCACCAGCTGCGCACGCTCGCGGAGGCCGACGCCCTCAAGGCGGCCCTCGCCGAGGCGACTTCGATCGCGGTGGTGGGGGCGGGTTTCATCGGGCTCGAATTCGCGGCGGTCTGCGCCCAGGCCGGGATGCCCGTCAAGGTGATCGAGGGGCTGGACCGTCCCCTCGCCCGGGCGGTCTCCGCCGACATGGCGGCGCTGATCGAGGCCTCGCACGTCGCGGCCGGGGTGCGGTTCCTGTTCGGCAGTGCGGTCTCGCGCATCGTCGGGCCGGAGCGCGCCCGCGCCGTCGCGCTGGCGGACGGGCGCGAGGTCGCCACCGACCTGGTCCTCGTCGGAATCGGGGTGATCCCCAACGACGCGCTGGCGGCCGCGGCTGGCCTGCGGGTCGAGAACGGGGTCGCGGTCGATGCGATGCTCGCCACCGAGGATCCCGCGATCTCGGCGATCGGCGACTGCGCCAGCTTCCCCTCGCCGCATGCCGACGGCGCCCGGGTGCGGATCGAATCGGTGCAGAACGCCGTCGACGGCGCCCGCTGCCTCGCCGCCCGCCTCGCCGGCCGGCCCGCCGCCTTCGCGGCGGTGCCGTGGTTCTGGAGCGACCAGGGCCCGCTCAAGCTCCAGATCGCCGGCCTGTCCGGGCCGCAGGACCAGGCGGTGCGCCGGGACGCACCCGGCGCGGGCGTCTCGGTCTTCCGCTACCGGGACGGCCGGCTGACGAGCGTCGAATCGCTCAACCGCCCGGCGGACCACATGATCGCCCGGCGCCTGCTCCAGGCCGGCCGGGGCCCGACGCCCGACCAGGCGGCGGATCCCGGCTTCGACCTCAAGGCGCTGGCGCTGGGGTGATGCGCCCCGATGCGGCGCCCCGGACCCCCCTACCGGTCGTTCTCGGTGGTGAGCTCGCTCGGGGGGATGCCCTTGTCGGGCGCGTCGTCCGGGCGCAGCCGGGCGTCGGGGACCGCGCCCCCGGTCAGCTCCACGCCCGCAGCGACCAGGGCACCGCGGATCGCGGTGCGCTGCTGGGGCGAGGGTGGGTACTGGCCCGCCTCGAACTGCCGGATACTCTGCGCGTCGACGTTGGCGCGCAGGGCCAGATCGTCCTCCGACCAGCCCAGCAGGTCCCGCCCCCGGCGCAGCTGCGCCGCCGTGATGTCGTCTCCGCCGTTCACTGACTCTCGTCCCCCGCCTGGTATGGGTTTGCCGCGCCTCGGCGCCGCGCCGTCCTGGCTAACGACGCGGCCCCGCTTTCGTTGCCACACCGGCAAGCTTTCGTGAGACCTGCCACATTACCGCCAAGCTTGCCGCATAAATGCAACAGTCGTCGGCAAGATGCCGATGCGGGCCATCCGCGCCGGCGGCCGGGGTTGCAGGCGTGCAGGGCCCTCTCTACGGTCCGCGATCAACACGACAATGCAATGGGGAATGCGATGAAGGCGATGCAGGTTGCGCTGGCCGCCGGTGCCGTCGCGCTGTTGGCGTCCGCCACGCAGGTTTCGGCCCAGAACATGATGGGCTACGGCCAGAAGAACCGGGACAAGGCGGCACAGCCGCAATACATCCCGCCGATGAAGGCGCAGGAAAAGGTCTTCCCGCTCGATTCGACCTGGACCGCGGTCAGCCTCAACGGCAAGCCCTTCGCCGGCGCCGACCGGCCGAGCTTCATCATCGACAAGCAGTACCGCGCCCGCGGCTTCGGCGGCTGCAACACCTTCGCGGCGACCGCCTTCCCGCTCAAGGAGCAGCACCTCGCGGTCGGTCCGCTGGCGCTGACCAAGCGCAGCTGCGACAAGGCGGTCGGCGCCTCCGAGATGCAGTTCTTCACTGCGCTCCGCACCTCGGGCCAGTGGGACCTCGTCGGCTCGCAGCTGGTGATCAAGAGCCAGGCCGGCGAGCTGCGCTTCGACCGCGCTCTCTGAGAATCATCCTTTCGCCGCATGCCACGACGGCCTCGCCCCTCGGCGGGGCCGTTCGCGCATGGGAAGGCCGCCGGAAACGATTTACCTCCGTGGTCCAGTGCTTTAAGGCGCTCTCGTCCGTCCGGCGCGACGGTCCGGGCCTCGGCTCCCGCCGCAGGCGCGGCACCGATGCGGCCTAAACCAGAAGAGCGGATGCGAGGAGGAACCGGGATGCGGTCGATGTCGAGGAGAATGCTGCTCGCGGCGGCGATGCTGGGGAGCAGCCTGACCGGCGCGCTGGCGCAGGACAAGACCCCGGTGAAGCTCGGCGCGATCGAGATCCTGACCGGTCCGAACAGCCGTTACGGCATCGCCATCCAGCGCGGCTTCGACCTCGCGCTCGCCGACATCAACAAGGCCGGCGGCGTGCTCGGCGGCCGACCGCTGGCCCTCGCCTACGAGGATTCGGCCGGCGCCAAGGAGCAGGCGCTCAACGCCGCCCGCAAGCTGATCGGCCGCGACAAGGTTCCGCTGATCCTCGGCCCCACCCTGTCGAACGAGATGTTCGCCGCCGGCCCCGTCGCCAACGAGCGCAAGGTGCCGATCGTCGGCACCTCGACGACCGCCAACGGCATCACGGCGATCGGCCCCTACGTCTTCCGCACCTCGCTGCCGGAATCCGACGTCATCCCGGTCACGCTCAAGACCGCGCAGACGAAGTTCGGCATCAAGCGCGTCGCCGTGATGTACGGCAACGACGACGCCTTCACCAAGTCGGCCTACGACGTGATGAAGGCCTCGCTCGAGAAGCTCGGCATCGAGACCCTGACCACCGAGACCTTCGGCTCGAAGGATTCGGACTTCTCCGCCCAGCTCACCAAGATCAAGGCGCTGAACCCCGACGCGATCGTGCTGTCGGCGCTGGTCGAGGCGGCCTCGGGCATCGAGCTCCAGGCGCGCCAGCTCGGCATTCCCGACAAGGTGTTCTTCATCGGCGGCAACGGCCTGAACTCGCCCAAGCTCGGCGACATCGCCGGCAAGGCGGCGGACGGCACGCTGGTCGGCAGCCCTTGGTTCATCGGCAAACCGGACGCGGCCAACCAGGCCTTCGTCAACGCCTTCAAGGACAAGTACGGCGGCGACCAGCCCGACCAGTTCGCGGCCCAGGCCTACGACACCCTGTTCATCGTCGCCAAGGCGATCGACGCGGCCGGTGCGCCCGATTCCGAGAAGATCAAGGACGCGCTGATCAAGGTGAAGCACACCGGCGTGATGGGCCCGTTCTCGTTCTCCGACACCCGCGACCCGGCCGATACCTCCGGCGTGGTGGTGCTGGTGATGAAGGGCGGCAAGTTCCAGCTGCTGCAGTAAGAAACTCGATTACTGTCGAGACGCGGAAAAACTCCTCTCCCCGCCCGCGGGGAGAGGGAATGCGCACGGCACCCGGTTCACGATGGGATGCGTGGTAATACCTCCCGTCCTCCGACAGTGCCCCCCACCGATTGACCCGCCGCGCGATATCGGCCACGTCGCGCCCTCGTCATCCTGTTCGGCCCTGAAGCCGGACCGCAGCGGGCGCCGGGCGCCCATCGAACTCCCAGCAGCCCCATGCTTGAGCAGCAGCTCGTCAACGGCGTCGTGCTCGGCGCGACCTATGCCCTCTTCGCCATCGGCTTCACGCTGATGTTCGGGGTGATGGGCGTCATCAACCTCACCTACGGGGTCTACTTCGCGCTCGGCGCCTTCGCGGCGCTCTGGAGCACGCAAGGACTCGGCCTGCCGATCTGGGCGGCGCTCCCCGTCGGCGCGCTGATCGCGGGCCTCGTCGCAATTCTCCTCGACACGCTGCTCCTCACCCGCCTGCGCAAGGCCAAGGCGCCCGAGCTCTCGTCCCTGATGGTGACGCTGGGCGCCACGCTCTTCCTCTATGCCGGCATGGCGGCGGCGCTCGGCACCGAGATCCGGCGCTTTCCCGCCGAGGTGTTTTCGGGCGGCGCCTACAGCCTCGGCGACGTGCGGGTCGGCACGACCCAGATCCTGATCCTCGCCGCCGCCATCGTGCTGATGCTGGCGCTGCTGGCCCTCGTGCGCGGCTCGCGGATCGGGCTCGCGATCCGGGCGGTGGCCGAGAACCCGGATGCCGCCGCGCTCATGGGCATCAACGGCGCCCTGATGCTGCGGGTGGTGTCGTTCCTGTCCGGCGCCATCGGGGGCGCGGCCGGCGTGCTGGTCGGGCTCAACTTCAACGCCATCCAGCCCTTCATGGGCGAGCACATGATGCTGCGCGGCTTTGCCGTCATCATCGTGGGCGGCCTCGGCGACCTGCGCGGCGCGCTGCTCGCCGGCCTCATCCTCGGCCTCGCCGAGGTGCTCACCGCCGCCTACCTCTCCTCGACCCTCAAGGACATGATCGCCTTCGCGCTCCTCGTCGCCACCCTGTGGTTCCGTCCGCTCGGCCTGTTCGGCCGCGCCGCCGCCAAGCGGGCCTGATCGTCATGTGGGAAGCCCTCGACGACTTCTACTGGACCTACCAGAGCCTGATCCACGCGATCGGCGTGAACGGCATCCTGGCGCTGTCGGTCTACGTCGTGCTGGCGGTGGGCCAGCTCTCGCTCGGCCAGGCCGCCTTCATGGGCGTCGGCGCCTATACCGGCGCCCTGCTCTCGGTGAAGTTCGGCGTGCCGTTCGGCGTCGCCATGCTGGCCTCGGCCGTGGTGCCGGCCCTGCTGGCGCTGGTCGTCGGCGGGCCGACGCTCCGGCTCACCGGCGTCTACCTCGCCATCGCGACGATCGGGCTCGGCGAGATCACCCGCATCGTCTTCCTCAACTGGGACTATGCCGGCGGCGCGCTCGGCCTCTCCAGCATCCCGGAGCGCGGCGGCGTCGTGGCGATCTACGGCACGCTCGTCGTGCTGCTCGTCGGCCTGACGCTGGTGGCGCGCTCCCGCGTCGGCCGCGCCATGGAGGCGATGCGCGAGGATGAGGCGGCGGCCGGCGTGATGGGCGTGAACCTGCCGCGCTACCGGCTGGTGGCGCTGGTCGTGTCCTCGGCGATGGCCGGGGTGGCGGGCTGCCTCTCGGCCCACGTCTCCTCGTTCATCGGCCCCAACGAGTACGGGTTCGAGGCCGCGGTGACGATCCTGAGCTACGCGCTGCTGGGCGGCATCGGTTCGCCCCTGGCGCCGGTGCTGGGCTCGACCATCCTGACCCTGCTGCCCGAGGTGCTGCGCCCGCTCGCCGATTTCCGCCTGATGGTGAACGGCCTGATCATCGTGCTCGCCGTCCTCTTCATGCCGCGGGGTATCCTGCCCTGGCGCATCGCCCGGACCGGCTGACGACCATGGCACTGCTCACCGTCCAGGGCCTCACCCGCCGCTTCCAGGGGCTCGTCGCGGTCGATTCGGTCGACTTCGCGGTCCGGCCCGGCACCGTCCACGGGCTGATCGGCCCGAACGGCGCCGGCAAGACCACCCTGTTCAACCTCGTCTCCGGCGTGCTCGCTCCCAGCGCCGGCAGCGTGCGCCTCGGCGACCAGCCCCTCGACGGGCTGGCGCCCTACCGGCGCACGGCGCTGGGCTTGGCCCGCACGTTCCAGAACATCCGCATCTTCTCCGAGATGACGGTGCTGGAGAACGTGATGACGGGCCTGCACACGCGCCTGTCCTCGACCTGGGGCATTCTCTTGCGCGGGCCCGGCTTCCGGGCCGAGGAGCGTCAGGCCAAGGCCAAGGCGCGCGACCTCCTGGCTTTCGTCGGCCTGTCGGAGGCGGCGAACGCCCGCGCCGGCGACCTGCCCTACGGCGACCAGCGGCGGCTCGAGATCGCCCGGGCGCTCGCCTGCGAGCCGCGCCTCGTCCTCCTCGACGAGCCGGCCGCCGGCATGAACCCGGCCGAGACCCACGCTCTCCTCGGCCTCCTGCGGCGCCTGCGCGACGAGCGCGGCCTGACCCTGCTGCTCGTCGAGCACGACATGCCCCTGGTGATGAGCCTGTGCGACCGACTGACGGTCCTGAATTTCGGCCGCCGCATCGCCGACGGCACGCCGGCCGAGGTGCGCGCCCACCCGGCGGTGATCGAGGCCTATCTGGGCACCGGCAGCCACGAGGTCAGCGTGAGCCGGGGAGCGGTCTCGTGAGCGAGTTGCTCGCAGTCGAGGGCCTGCGCCTCGGCTACGGCCGGGCCGACGTGGTCCACGGCATCGGCCTGACGGTGCGGCGCGGCAGCATCGTGTCGCTGATCGGCTCGAACGGCGCCGGCAAGACCACGATCCTGCGCAGCCTGTCGGGCCTGATGAAGCCCAGGTCCGGCCGGGTGCTGTTCGGCGACGAATCCCCCGTCGACATCGCCGGCGAGGCGGCCCACCGCATCGCGCGCCGCGGCATCGTCCAGGTGCCGGAGGGCCGCCAGGTCTTCGCCAACATGACGGTGGCGGAGAACCTGCGGCTCGGCGCCTACCACGTCCCGGGCCCCGAGGCCGCGCGACGCCAGGCGGCGGTCGAGGCGCGGTTCCCGCGGCTCGCCGAGCGGCTGCGCCAGCAGGCGGGCTACCTGTCGGGCGGCGAGCAGCAGATGCTGGCGATGGGCCGCGCGCTGATGGCCGAGCCGGTGCTGCTGCTGCTGGACGAGCCCTCGATGGGCCTCGCCCCCCTCATCGTCGACGAGATTTTTTCCATCATCGCCTCGCTGCGGGCCGAGGGGCGCACGATCCTGCTCGTCGAGCAGAATGCCAGCGCGGCGCTCGCCATCGCCGATTACGCCTACGTGCTCGAGACCGGCCGCATCCGCCTCCAGGGCCAGGCGGCGGAGATCGCCCGCAACCCGGAGGTGACGGCGGCGTATCTCGGGGTGTGAGGGCTTTGCGCCCTCACGCCGGCTTCCGAGCTCACTGCCACACCCCCGCCTTGCGCGCCTTGGCGTTCGCTTCCGCCGCCTGCAATTCCTGCGGGGCGCCCGGTGCGGCGCGTCCGCCGCCGTTGAACAGCACCACCTCGGACAGGTCCTGCTCGCCGGCGCGGCAGCGGTAGAGGTCGGGACCGCCCGCCGGCTGGCACGTCACCTCGCGCCGGCGCAGGTACTGGCGGAACTCGCGGGCGTAGCTTCCGCCCTGGCCCTCGACGCCGGCGAGACGCACCGCCTGCCCGTCGAGGCGCAGCCGCCCGGTATCGATCACCCGCGGCACGCCGGTGAGGCTCGCGGCCGTGCGCTCGCCGGGATTCTGCCAGGCCGGACGGGCGGAACTGCGGGCCGTGCTCCCGGTCTCGCGTGCGGTCTCGCGCGCTTCGGGGGCGGGCGGGGCCGGGTGAGCCTTGGCCCATTGCGCCGCCACGTCCTGGAACAGCGCCTCGGGCCCGTCGCCGGCACCGTTCTCGGCCGCGTTGCTCGACACGATCGTGCCGACGAGGAGGTCGCCGATCGTCCCGACGAACACGCCGTCCCGGCTCGCCGGGTCGTCGGCGCCCTCGGGAGGACGGGCGAGGCCTGCGAGCAGCGCCAGCAGGGCGGTGCGCCGCTCCGCCGCCGGCGCCGGGCCGGCGACGACGCGGTCGTAGACCGGGCGGCCGTCGCGGCCGAGATGGCGCAGGCTCGCGCTCCCCGCCCGCCGCGCCTCCGGCGTGTCGCGCAGCGGCGCCCCGCCGGCGACCGCCGCCCGCACCGAGCCGTCGGGCCCGAGGATCAGGAGGCTCGCCCGCGCGCCGCCGCGGCCGGCGGCCTCGAGGCGGCGCTCCACCGCAGCCTCGGCCATCGCCTGGAGATCGCGCTCGAGGGTGGTGCGGATCACCGCGTCCCGCGGCGCCTCGGGGCCGAGGCGGTCGGCGGCCTCCGCCAGGACGAGGTCGGGGACGCCGCTGCGGGTCAACGGGGTGGTGCCCACGGGGGCGAGCCCGTCGAGGGTGCGGCTCGCCTCCGCGGCCCTGGCGCCCGACAGGTCACCCCGCATCACCATGCCGTCGAGGACGTCGCGGGCGAGCGCCCGGACCGCCGTCACGTCGCGGTCGGGCTGCAGGGCGGGCGCCCGGGTGAGCGCGGCGAGATACGCCGCCTCCGCGGTGCCGAGGGCGGCCGCCTCCTTGCCGAACAGGGCGTGGGCGGCGGCGTCGAGGCCGGTCAGGCCGGGGCCGAAGCGGGCGAGGTCGAGCGCCCGGGCGAGGATCCGCGTCCGGTCCTCCCCGGCCTGGAGACGCAGCACCAGCATCGCCTCGCGCACCCGGTCGGCGAGGCTGCGCGCCTCGCCCGGCGCGGTGCCGATGAGGTCGCGGCGCACGAGCCGCTGGGTCAGGCGCGGGCTGCCGGTCCGCGGGCCGTCGCTGATCGTGTCGCGGAAGGCCTGGCCGATCACCGCGGCGACCCCGGCCGCATCGAGCCGGTAGGTATCGTCGAACCACGGATCCTGCGCGGCGAGAAAAGCCGCCCGCATGGCCGGGGACACCGCCTCGACGGGAAGGCTGCGCCCGCGGGCGGTGCCGCGCCGGGCGATCGGCGTGCCGTCCTCCGCCTGCACGGCGACCGTGCGGGTCGTGAGCGCCGGGCCCGACAGGGGCGGCAGGGTCGCGGCGCACCAGGCCAGGAACAGGACGGCGAGGCCGGCGGTCCCCAGCGCCGCGAGGCCGAGAGCGCGCCCCCAGGGCAGCGCCGAGGCCCGCCGCGCCGCATCGGCGGCGCGGGCCGTAAGGGGGTGGGCGCTCAAGCGGTCGCTCCAGCGTGCGGCCGCCCCCTGCCAGGCCGGTGCGACCCGGCGCATCGGCACGGCGGCGGCAGCCAGGACCGGCGAGAGGGCCGCCCGTCCGGCCCGCGCCGCGCCGGACCGGGCCCGGGCGAGCCGGTCGGAGACCTCGCGCTGCGCGGCCGAGAGGCGGGAGGGAGCGGGCGGGGCCGCGGCTTCGGGCTTCGGGCTGGCGAGGTCGAGCCAATCCCGCCCGGACTGCGTCGTCATCGGCTCCGCCACCATCCTGCCTGATCACCTCCGGGACGCAGCCAATCCCGCCCCGGCCGCACGCCAGCGGCCGGAGACGCGGAACGGCTACGGTCCGGCAGAAACGTCGGCTCCGGCGAAACGGTTCCGGTAACCGTACTCGCGCGCCGCACGCGCGCGAGGATGCCCGCGCGTGGAGACGCAGTCCGCGCCGTGTCAGACCCAAGCTCATCAAGTCTTGCAATATAAACTTGGCCGTTGGGAAGACGAGATCGCGTCGGGGATAGAGAAGATCCGGAACGATAATCTGGGGTCGGCGTTTTGAAGCATCTTCGCAGCGCCGCCGCATCGCGATGCCGGCGCACAGGGAGGCGGACGAACATGAACAGACTGACCGTTGGACTGGCCGCGCTGCTGCTCAGCACCTCGGCATTCGCCCAGACTGCCGGCCCCGGCGCCGCCCCCGGCCGCGGCGGCGAGACGAGCCAGTCCGGCCCCAACGCCGGCGGCCCCAAGGCCGGTCCCGGCGCCCAGGCCCGCGGCGAGATGGGCAAGTCCGAGATGGGCAAGTCCGAAGCGGGCAGGTCCGAGTCCGGCAAGGGCGGCATGGACAAGGCCGAGGCCGCCCGTCCGGGCGCCGGCCGCGACGGCATGGACAAGGCCGACAAGCGTGGCGACACGGCCGACCGCAAGGGCGGCATGGACCGCGACGGGACCCGCGACCGGGCCGAGCGCGGACCCGAGGGCCGCGACGGCCGCCGGGCGATGGACGAGCGCCGTGATCGCGACGGTGACCGCCGCGCCGAGCGCCGCGGCGACCGGGCCGAGCGGTTCGAGCACCGCGAGGGCCGGGCCGGCTTCCGCAGCGAGGCCCGTGAGGACCGCATCACCACCGTCGGCGGCCGCCGCTACGTGACGATCTCGGGCCAGCGCGTCCTGTACGGCTCGCCCGAGTACCGACGCCTCGTCGTGGTCGAGCGGCGCGAGAACCGCGTCGTGCGTCCCGGCCGGGTCGAGTTCGTGACGCTCCAGGGCCGCCGGGTGCGGGTCGGCTCGCCCGAGTACCGCCGCCTCGTCATCCGCGAGCGGAGCGGGCCGGGCCGGTACGTGATGGTCCGCGGCCAGCGCGTGATCTACGGCTCGCCGGAATACCGTCGCCTGATCGTGTCCGAGCGCACCGGCACCGAACGCTACGTCACGATCTCGGGCCAGCGCGTGCTCTACGGGTCGCCCGAGTACCGCCGCCTGGTGGTGAGCGAGCGCAGCAGCGTCACCGGCAGCGTGCGCGGCCGCGTCGACGTGCGGAGCGGCGAGCGCCGCGAGGACCGGCTGAGCCGCAGCGAGGAGCGCCGCAACGGCACCGTGGATCGCGAGCGCAACCGCGAGATGTCGCGCGGCGAGATGAAGGACGGCCAGGATCGTCGCGACAAGGACCGTCGCGAGATGGGCGAGCGCAACGGCGCCCGGCCGGAGCAGGCCGCGGGCAACCAGCCCGGCCGCAACGGGGCCGAGCGTGGTATGACCAAGGACGGAATGGCCAAGGACGGCATGAACGAGCGTCAGGCCGGCGAGCGCCAGATGGGCAACCGCGGCGCCGGTCCGGACACCACCGGCAGCACCCAGCGCGGCGGCGCTCGTCCGGGCGGGCAGCCCGAAGGCGGCAAGCCGGCCGGTGCCGGCCAGCCGGGTGCGGGCGGCCGGATGTAATCCGCGGACGCAAAGCTCGCCCTTGCAGCACCATGGAGGCCGGCCCCGGATCGCCCGGGGCCGGCCTTCGCGCGTGCGCGACGGCCGCCGGCCCCGACCCGTCGCCGCCGTTCCCCGGTCGGTCCTCGCGCGTGCGGGCCGCCCGCCGGGGTTGCGGCAATGGAGCGCCCGTCCGCCGGCGCGATTGTATCGGTCCGGGTCATGCGCTACCGCCGACGGGCCCCGCCGCCCCTTTCCCGCCCGTTTGGCGCCGCAAGGTAGCGCGCCGCGGCCGACCACCGGGCGATTGGCGGGGCCGATGCCCGGGAGGACCAGGATGCCGATGCGAGCCCCGATCCCCGGCCCGGGCGAGCCCCGCGCCCCCACCGCCCTGCCCGGCCGGCTCGCCCCGGCCGTCGCCCCCACCCCTCCCAGCCGAGCAGATTCGACGCGCAGATGCTGAAAACCGCCATCGTCGCGGCGCGCGACCGCCAGCGCCTCCAGGAAATCGCCGGCATCCTCATCGGCTTCGGCGTCAACAAGGTCGTCGACCGCCTCGGCCTCAGGGCGATCCCGCGGCTCGCCTGGCGCAGCGCCCCCGCCGTCGACCTCGCACGCCTGTCCCAGCCCGAGCGCCTGCGCCGGGCGATCGAGGCCCTGGGGCCCACCTTCATCAAGCTCGGCCAGGTGCTGGCGAGCCGCGCCGACCTGCTGGCGCCGCAATGGACGGAAGAACTCGGCAAGCTGCACGACAAGGTCGCGCCGCTGCCCTGGGAGGTGATCCGGCCCCAGCTCGAGGCCGATCTCGGCGCCCCGCCGGCCGAGATCTTTTCGGAGTTCGACACCAACCCGATCGCCTCGGCGTCGATCGCCCAGGTCTACCGCGCCCGGCTCGAGACCGGCGAGGAGGTGATCGTCAAGGTCCGGCGCCCGGGGCTCCAGAAGATCATCGAGGCCGACCTGCGGCTCCTGTCGCATGCCTCGCGCATCGTCGAGACCGAGTGGCCCGAGATGGCCCGCTATCGGCCGACCGAGCAGATGCGCCACATCGCCAACGGCCTGCGCGAGGAGCTCGACCTCGCCAACGAGGGCCGCAACTGCGAGATGCTGGCGGCACTCTTCCCCGATCGCGACGACGTCGTGTTCCCGAAGGTCTACTGGGAATACACCTCCGAGCGGGTGCTGGTGCAGGAGTTCATCCACGGCATCCCGCCGACCGACACCAAGCGCCTGGAGGAGGCCGGGCTCGACCGCAAGGTCCTGGCCCAGCGCGGCGTCGACGCCTTCCTGCAGATGGCGATGATCGAGGGCCTCTTTCACGCCGACCCGCATCCGGGCAACCTTCTGGCGATGCCCGGCAACCGGATCGCCTTCATCGATTTCGGCATCGTCGGCCGGCTGTCGCAGCGCCGCCGCTCGCAGCTCCTGATGTTGATCGGCGCGATGCTGCAGGAGGATGCCGACGGGCTGATGGCGGTGCTTCTCGACTGGACCGGCGCCAGCAACCCGGACCTGACCAAGCTCGAGGCGGCCTCGCAATCCTTCGTCACCCGCCACAACGGCGCGACGCTCAATCTCGGCCTCGTCCTCACCGACTTCATGACCATGGCGCGCGAGAACGATCTCGCGATGCCGACCGACCTCGCGATCCTGTTCAAGGGCCTCGTCACCGCCGACGGCGTGATGCGCCAGCTCGACCCGGCCTTCGACCTGTTCGCGGCGGCCGGCCCGACCGTCAGCCGCCACATGCGGCAGCAATTCTCGGTCAAGGACCTCAAGGGCCGGTTCCAGGGCCTGGCGACCGGGCTCTACGGTGCGGCCTCCGAGCTGCCGACGCTCATCCACCTGATGCTGGTGCGCCTCAAGCAGGGCCGCGTCACGGTCGAGATCGAGCTCAAGGGCATGGACAAGCTGACCCGCGGCATCGAGCGTGCCGCCGCCCGGGTCGCGGTCGGCCTCGTGGTGGCGGCCTTCGCCACCCAGCTCGCGCCCCGGCTGATGGAGCACGGCACGCCGGCCTTCGCCACCATCGGCATCCTGGTGCTGACGATCGGGATCGGCTGGATCCTGCTCCTCGCCCGCAACCGCTGAGACATAGGAGAGGGGCCGTCCCGGCGGGACGGCCCCTCTCTCGTCCATCCGTCCGGTCCTCGCTCAGGCGGCGAGGCGGCGGTTGCGCTTGCGGGCGTGCAGGTCCTGCGCCGCGCGGGTGGCGTGGCGCGGGCTGCGGAAGATCCGGCCCTCGAGGGTGTGGAAGTCCGGGTGGGCGGAGAAGAAACGGAAGCCGTCGGTCTCGGGAACGACGATCCCGGCCGAGGTCTCGCCGACCTCGACGATGCGGGCGGGCTGCATGGGCAACAATCTCCGGTCGCGGCCGCCGCTCGGGCGCCGCGCAAAACGTCTCGCGAAACGGGTGATGCAGGGATCGGGCCGGTTTCAGCGGCCCTGGCGGGCGGCGCGAACGGGGTCGCGGCGCACGCCGCATCGACAGAGGGCGGCGGAAGCCGGAACGGGGCGGCCGGCGCAGGGCATGCGGCAGAGCAGCATCGCGTCATGTCTCCGGGTTGGCCCACCGGTGCCGTGCGGCGCCGGGGTGCTTTAGCGTTTGGTCTCGCGGCGCAATCGCCTCAAATCACCGCGGCGCAAGGCCGGTCGCCGGCCTCGAATGCCAGGACAGCATCGGCCGACCGGACCGTAATGTCAACGAGAATGTTCTTTTTATGGAACAACTCGAAAGACAAGAAGCTTCCCGTGCCGCGTCGTTTCGGAGATAATCGACCGCTTCTCCGGCTTGTTCCGTCCTAGACCCTCGCGCACAACCGAGCATCGTTCTTTAAAACAAACACGACGGGCGGAGCGTCGCCCTGGCGCGGCCCCGCGCCGTGGCGCAGGATGCGGGCGTCCATCCGGCCGGAGCCCGCCATGTCGCAAGACCACGATCACTCCCGAGATCACGATCACGATCATGCCCACGGCCATGCCGGGGCGGAGGAGGCGCCCTGGAAGCACGACGGCGTCCGGGTGATCACCGGCGACCGCCTCGATCCCAACACCGCCCAGACGCCCGGCATGTTCCGCCAGGCGGCGATCAACCACGCCCGGGTCGGGGCGCAGAAGATCTGGGCCGGCACCGTGGCGATCGAGCCCGACGCCAAGACCGGGGTGCACCATCACGGCGCGCTGGAGAGCGTGATCTACGTCGTGCGCGGGCGGGCCCGGATGCGGTGGGGCGAGCGGCTCGAATTCGTCGCCGAGGCCGGCCCGGGCGACTTCATCTACGTTCCGCCCTTCGTGCCGCACCAGGAGATCAACGCCTCCCCGGACGAGGTGCTGGAATGCGTGCTCGTGCGCTCCGACAACGAGGCGGTGGTGGTCAACATCACCGACATCGAACCCGTCGAGCGGCCGGAGGCGGTCTACTGGGTCGACCCGATCCACCGCCATCCGTGACCGCGGCCGGCCTCGAAGGGCGAGGATAACGCGGGAAGGTAATCACGGTTCCCTTCCCGCGGTTTTCAGATGCCGCCAGTCCCGGTGCGCCGATGCCGCAGGTTTCACCCCGATCTCACGCCCTCTCCATTGCGCGGTCGGCGGATCGGCGGAGGGCGGGTCCGTGGAGGGCCCGCACCAGGACGGTGGCTTCGGCGCATCAGGTCTGGGGAGGACTTGGATTTCCGGGTTTTTACGGCCACGCTTAACCTTCTGTTAAGCACGGGGGGCGACCCTGACGGCAATTCACGATCCCTTGCCGACTTCTCCCGTCGCCCTCCCCGAGGTTCCCATGCCCGCGCCGCAGGCCCGCCCGTCCGCTCCCGACGACTGTCCCGTCCCCCTCGACGTGCTCGGCACGCTCTACCGCGGCGATTCCGAGATGGTGGAGACGGTGCTGGCCGACATTCCGTCCGGCACCCGCGCCCGCCTCGCCGCCTACCTGTACGGCAAGAGCCACCTCCACGCCCTCGGCCTGCGCGTCGCCTCGGCCTGCACCGAGACCGACCTGGTGCGCGTCGCCGGCCATGCCGGCGCGGTGCTGTTCGCCCAGTCCCGCGCCGAGCGCCGCCCCGCCGAGACCCGCCTCCCCGGCCAGCGCCGCATCAGCCTCGCGGGCAGCCGCGCGATCGCCTGAGCGCGAATTTCTCGCCCCTCCCCGCTTGTGGAGCGGCGAGAACCCATGCTAATGCCCCGCCTGCGCTGGCGACGGCGCCCGCGGAGAGGTGGCAGAGCGGTTGAATGCACCGCACTCGAAATGCGGCATGGGCGCAAGTCCATCGGGGGTTCGAATCCCTCCCTCTCCGCCAAACCATCACGAACACCATAGTTTTGCGTTTTTCGTGGTGTTCTCTGCTACGATCTCAGCATAGTTTTGCTATTTCGTGCAAGCGCCCTTGAAGAATCAGGGCTTTTTCCGACGCGTCAATGCGGCTGGCATCGAGAGCCCTGGCAGCGGACTCCCACACCCCCGAACTAACCGCATCTGTCTTGGCACCTCGAGCTGCGTCACGCTCGACGCGCCCTTACCGCTGGGGTGCGACACGGCCGAGCGATGCCCTCGCTGTCCTGAACGATTGTTCGGCGCTGGCGCGTGTTGCAGAAGAGTCGCACATCCTTTGCAGCCACGCTTGTTCGGCAATAGCGAAATCGCGATCCCAGAGGGTGCTGCGCTGAGGACGCTGAGTAAGCCTCTGCCCGGTGGCGGCGCAGCGCATGCCTATGGGGATATCCGGGCCTAGGGCCAAGCCAGGCAGCGCATCGCGCCTGTCATGCGGCCGGACGACGCGGACGAGGCAGAATAGCACTGGTCAGCCCCCATCGGAGTGGTCCGCCCTGAAGTATGGCTTTGAGCCGACGGAGGACGGACGCGATGGGAACGAAGAAGCACAAACCGGAAGAGGTTGTGGCCAAGCTGCGGCAGGTGGACGTGC
>NZ_JAZFXT010000050.1:0-33127 GCF_036448855.1 Methylobacterium ajmalii | reverse complement strand
ATCGACCGCGACCGGTTCGCCGAGACCGGCGGCGTCGCGGCGCTGAGCGGCGCCTCGCGCCTGTCCGAGATCCCGACCCTGACGGCGGGCGTGCGCGGGCAGACCGAGGTGGATCCGGGCCTCGGCGTCCCGGTGTCGCTGCACGGTCTGGTGGGCTACCGGCGCGCGTTCGGGGACGTGATCCCGACGGCGCTGCTGGCCTTCGGGACCGGCCCGAGCTTCGTGACGGCGGGGATCCCGATCACCCGGGACGCGCTGGTGGCCTCGGCGGGGGTGGACCTGCGGGTCTCGGCGGCGGCGACGCTCGGCGTGTCGTACACCGGCCAGGTCGGAGCGCGGGCGGAGGATCACGCGGTGAAGGGCAGCTTCACCTACCGGTTCTGAGCCCGAGGACGGACCCGGTGATGGGCGCGGCGCGAGCCGCGCCCTTCCCCATCATGGGCCCGGCGGCGTCATCCCCTTCGCTGCCAGGACAGGTGCGGCGTCGGGGCCGGCGAGATCGCGCAGGAGCGCCGACGCGGCCTCGGCCTGCGCGGCTCCCGCCGGGACCATCCCCGCGTAGATCGTGAAGGCCTGCACCTCCGCGGGGATCGGGCCGACGAGGCGGGCGCCCTCGACGGCGAGCAGTTCGCTCGTCTGCTGCAGGGCCATGTCCGCCTCGCCGGTGACGAGGCGCGCGGCGGCGAGGCCGCCGCGCACCAGGACGAGCTTGGCCTTCATCGCCTCCCCGATGCCGAGACGCTCGAACAGCCCCGCGAGGTAGATGCCGCTCGACCCGCCCGAGGCCGGATCGACCATCGCCACCGCGCGAGCCGCGAGCAGCGCCTCGCGAAAGCCCGCGACCGTTCCGATCCCGGGCACGGACGCGCCGGTGGGTACCGCCACCCCGATCCCGACCCGGGCCAGCGGTACCGGCGGCGCGCCGGACAGGCGCCCGTCGCGGATCAGCGCGTCGAAACCGTTCGGCGTCAGCACCACGAGGTCGGTCCGGGCGCCGTCGCGGATCGCCTGCGCCACCGCCCCGGCGGTCTCGTTGCGGATCACGACGTGGTGGCCGGTGCGCCGTTCGAAGCCGGGGACCAAAGCCGCCGCGACCGGCTTGTAGGCGCCCGTGGTGAGAAGCGTGATCTCGGCCGCCCGGGCCGGCGTGGCAAGCACCGCGAGGGCGAGGCACCCCGCCCCGCTCGCGCGTCGCAGGATTCGGGTCAGGGTCGTGGTGCGGCGCATGCGCGGAGGCTCCCGGCGGCCGGGCCGTGTCTCCGGCCCCTGCCCCTTCGGTAGCCGACCGCCCTCCCCGTCAGCGAGCGAAATCCGAGAAGCCGCCGCTCACCGCGCCCGATTCCGCCAGGGCCGCCCGGCTCTCCGGCGCCGTGAGCGCGGCCAGTTCCGCCGCGTAGGCATAGCCCGGTGCCTCGCCCGGGAAGCCGCCCGCGGTGGCGGGGTGCAGGTAGAGCTCGGTCAGCCCGTCCGGCAGGTGGCGCAGCAATCCCTCGACCCGGGCGGGCGTCATCGCGCCCGACCAGGCGAGGCCGAGCACGCCGTCCGGCACGAGGAGGCCGGCGCGCCGGGCCCGGAACCGGAGCAGCGCCGCCCAGGGCGCGGTGTCGAGGGCGAGGCCGGGCTTCGCCCCCGGCTCGGCCCGGCGCAGGGTCTCGCGCGATTCCCGCGGCACCCGGATCGCCCGCATGCCGTAGTCGCGTCCGATCCGCAGCACCATCCCGGCGATGATCGGGTGGATGTGGAAGTGCTTGTGCGCGTTGACGTGGTCGAGCGGCAGCCCGGTCGCGCGAAACGCCTCGAACTGCGCCCGGATCTCGGCGGCGAGCTGGCGGCGCGCGCGCGGATTGCGGGCGAGGTCGAGCCCGAGCGTCGCCTGGTCGGCCCGCATCAGCCCGGCGTCGTCGGTGAGATCCGGCAGGGCGGAGGCCGGAAGGGTCGGCCAGGCCTCGACCATCACGAGGTGGAGGCCGACACGCAGCGACGGCAGGGCGCGCGCCCGGGCCACCGCATCGGCGGCACCGGGCGCGGAGACCATCAGGCTGGCAGTCGTGAGGATGCCGTCGCGATGCGCCCGCTCCACCGCCTCGTTGACTTGCAGAGACAGGCCGAAATCGTCCGAGGTGACGACGAGGCGCTTGGCGGATGTGGGCGTGCTCATGCTCGGTCTCGTGACGTGAAAGAGCCTCCCCGTCCGGCCGGACGGGGAGGCTCGCACCCGCTCCAGGCGGGACGCCTAGAGCACTTCACGATCACGCTGCGATCGCGAAGCTCTCTAAGTATTTGTTTTGCCGCATTTTCTTCGACGAACCGGCATCCACTTCGTCGGAAAATGCTCTAGTCTCCGGGACGCTTACGCCGCCTTCTTGGCCACGCCCTGGCGCTCGCGCAGGAAGTGCCAGAACTCGACGCCCTCGCGCAGGCGGCGCTTCATCATGTCGGGCGAGCGCACCATTTCGCTGACGATCGAGGCGATCTTCGGCGCGCGGAAGTAGAACTTCTTGTAGAACGCCTCGACCGAGTTGAAGATCTCGGTGTGAGACAGGTGCGGGTAGTGCAGCGGCGCGATCTGCACGCCGTTCTCGTCGACGAGCTCGGCGTTGTCCTTGTCGAGCCAGCCGTTCTCCACCGCCTGCTTGTACAGGAAGGTGCCCGGGTAGGGCGCGGCGAGCGAGACCTGGATGGTGTGCGGGTTGATCCGCTTGGCGAAGGCGATCGTCTCCTGGATCGTCTCGCGGGTCTCGCCCGGCAGGCCGAGGATGAAGGTGCCGTGGATGGCGATGCCGAGCTCGTGGCAATCCTTGGTGAACCGCTCGGCGACCTCGACCCGCATGCCCTTCTTGATGTTGTTGAGGATCTGCTGGTTGCCCGACTCGTAGCCGACGAGCAGCAGGCGCAGGCCGTTGGCCTTGAGCACCTCGAGGGTCTTGCGCGGGACGTTGGCCTTGGCGTTGCACGACCAGGTCACGCCGAGCTTGCCAAGCTCGCGGGCGATCTCTTCCGCGCGCGGCAGGTTGTCGGTGAAGGTGTCGTCGTCGAAGAAGAACTCCTTGGTCTGGGGGAACTCCTTCAGGCAGTACTTGATCTCCTCGATCACGTGCGCGACCGAGCGGGTGCGGTAGGTGTGGCCGCCGACCGTCTGCGGCCACAGGCAGAACGTGCAGCGCGACTTGCAGCCCCGGCCCGAATAGAACGAGATGTAGGGGTGCTTCAGGTACCCGATGAAGTACTTCTCCATCTCCAGGTCGCGCTTGTAGACCGAGGTCACGAACGGCAGCTGGTCCATGTCGGTCATGATCTCGCGGTCCTCGTTATGGACCACGACGCCGTCGGCGTTGCGGTACGAGAGACCCTTGATCTCCGCCATCGGCACTCCCTCGGCGACCTCCTTGACGGTGAAGTCGAACTCGTTGCGGGCGCAGAAATCGACGGCCGGGGCCTGGGCCATCGAGCCGGCGGCGTCCACCGCGACCTTGGCGCCGATCAGGCCGGCGATCAGCTTCGGGTTCTTGGCCTTCAGCGCCTCGATGGTCTTCACGTCCGACTTGAAGGACGGGACCGAGGTGTGCAGCACCACGAGGTCGAAGTCGTCGGCCTGGGCCACGATCTCCGGCAGCTTGATGTCGTGCGGGGGGGCGTCGATCAGCTTGGAGTTCGGCACCAGGGCGGCCGGCTGGGCGAGCCAGGTCGGGTACCAGAACGACTTGATCTCGCGCTTGGCCTGGTAGCGCGAGCCGGCGCCGCCGTCGAAGCCGTCGAAGGTGGGGGCCTGGAGGAAGAGGGTCCGCATCATCGGGAGTGTCGTCTTCTTGATCGGGGCCGCTTGCGGCCGGTGGGGCCGCGTCGCGGCCGGTGAGGCCGCCGGGCGGCCCGATGGGTCTTCAGGTCGAGGGAGCGCCGGACTCGCGGGCGAGGCCGGATTCCGGGATCAGCGTACCGTCCGCAACGACCCGATAATCATGACCTTTCCAAGTCACGGCGCCGGAGGCGAAGCACCAGACGAAGCCGGCGAAGGACAGGAGGTCGCGGATCGGCAAGAGCCAGTACGGGTGCGGCTCGAGGCCGAAGGCCCGCTCGACCCGCATGCACAGCACGATCCGGCAGGCGAGCGCGAGCGCCGCGGTGGCGAGCGTGTAGGCCCCGGCATCCGGCAGGAGCGCGGCGATCAGCGCCAGCGGGAAGGCGTGGGTGACGAGCGTGCCGGCATAGCCCGCCGGATCGACGTTGCGGATGGTGCGGTTCCACCGCGTCTCGTGGCGCCACAGGCCGGCGAGCGAGGTGTCGACGCAGGTATGCCCGATGGTGAAGTTCGGGATCGCCACGATCCCGCCCTCGGCCCGCAGCGCCGCCCCGAGCGCGTAGTCGTCGGCGAGGTCGTCGCGGATCGCCTCGAACCCGCCGATGCGGGCAAGGCACGCGGTGCGGAACGCGATGGTCGAGCCGAAGCACGGATCGGCGAGCTTGAGCCCGGTGCCCATCAGGACGTTGGGCAGGAACTGGGTGTCGATGGCGAGCGTCGAGAGATGGGCCCAGACGCCGCGATTGGCCGGCACGCCGTGATACAGGCAGGTGACGCCGGAGACACCGGGCCGCGCCAGCTCGGCGACGATCCGCTCCAGGTAGTCGGGCGCCACCACCATGTCGCTGTCGGCCAGCACCACGATCTCGTGGGCGATCAGCCCCGCCATGTTGATGAGGTTCGAGACCTTGCGGTTCGCCCCGTGCTGGCGGGCGTCGACCACGAGGTCGATGCGCAGGGACGGGTGCTCGGCCTGGAGCCGGTGCACCACGGCGATCGCCGGGTCGGTCGCGTTCTGCACCCCGAAGATCACCTGCACGGCGCCGGCATAGGCCTGGGTGCAGAAGGTCGTCAGGTTGTGGTGCAGGTTCGGCTCGTCGCCGCAGAGCGGCTTGAGCAGGGTCACGGTGGGGCGGGCCGCGTCGGCGGGCAGGCGCGGCACCGGCTGCCGGGCGAGCCGTCCGGCGAGCCATGCGGTGGTCAGGCCGTAGCCGCACCCGGCGAGCGCCAGGACGAGCAGGAGTGTGGAGATCCAGGTCCAGTCCATGGCGATCCCTGGGAGGAGTTGGCGGCGCTGGGTGCGCGGCGGACAGTCTTGTTGAGGATGCTTGTCCGAGGGTTGACGGCCGGTATGCCGCCGGCCGTCGGGAGGCGGGCCGGCGTTTATTTGGCCTTGGGAGCCGGCGCCGCGAGCATCGTCTCGGTGGACTTCTTGAGGTGGGCGAGGAGGCCGTCGGCCCCGCCCTCCTGCAGCGGCTCCGAGAAGCCGGTGCGCAGGGTGCCGGCCTCGCTGACCGTGCCCTGGAGGAAGACGTCGGTGATGCGGTTGTCGGCGTTCAGCACGTAGTCGACCGGGGAGGTGTCGCCGCTGCCGTCCGTCACCGTGACGTGCACGATGCGGCCGGCGCCGCGGGCCTCGCTCTTGGGGTCGATGGCGAAGGTGCTGCCGGCCGCGGCGCCGAGTCGCGTGGCGTAGGTCGCCGACAGGTAGGGGCCGAAGGCCGCGGTCAGCTCCTGCTGCTTGGCGGCCGGGATGTCCTTCCAGCGGGTGCCGACGCCCAGGCGCAGCATCGCCGGCAGGTCGAAGGTCTCCTTCATCGGGCCGGACAGGGTCTCGGCCCGGGCGCGCACGTCGCCGGCCTTCAGCGCCGCCTCGAGGGCGTCGGTCATCTTGCGCACGGTCGCGACCGCCGGGTCGCCCTCCCCGGCCGGGGCGGCCGCGGGGGGCTGGGCCAGGGCCGGCCACGCCGCCGCCAGGCAGGCGGCGATCGTCAGGCTGCGCAGGGTCTCGCGTCGGGTCTGCACCGGGTCACTCTCCTTTGCCGTCGGCGGGCGCCGCGGCATAGCCGAAGGCGGGCGCGTGCGTCCCGCCGCCACCGGCCCGGCGCGGGCGGATGAACGCGCGCAGGGCCGCGCCGAACCCGGCCGCGGGGCGGCCCGGCTCGGCCTTGTCGTCTTCCATCGCGTGCCAGAGCATCAGGCTCGGCAGCCCGACCGCGAGGTCGGCGAGCCGCTTGATCAGCGACAGCGCCAGCGCCGCCTCGGCCGGGATGCCGAACACCGCGCAGAGCGCGATCAGGCCGCCCTCCTGGGCGCCGAGCGCACCCGGCACCGCGAAGGCGGCGCCGCGCACGGCCTGGGCCAGGCTCTCGATCACGATCGCCTCGAGGAAGCCGACCTCGTAGCCCATGAAGCGCAGCGCGATCCAGACCTCGAGGGTGCCGATGATCCAGCCGAACAGATGCGTGCCGATGGCGGTGAGAATGCGGCCGCGGGCGGCGTAGAGACCGCGCAGGCGCTCGAACAGCACGTCGACGGCGCCGAAGATCCGCCACTCGCGCCCGCCGGCGAAGCGGTTGATGGCGGCCTGGAGCAGGCTCTGCCCGAAGCGGCGCTGGACCAGGTAGAAGGCGACGAGCGCCGGCGCCGCGATCACGAGGCCCAGGCCCACGTAGTGCACGATCGGCCCGTCGCCGCCGAGCGCCACCAGCACGCCGAGGCCAGCCACCGTGAACAGGAACTGCGTGAGCGCCTGGACCATCAGGTCGACGAGGGTCGTCGCGCCCGACAGCGCGCCCGAGACCCGGTAGCGGGTGAGGAGCCGCGCGCCGATCAGGTCGCCGCCGACCTGCGCCACCGGCAGCAGGGTGTTGACCCCCTCGCGCACGAAGCGCACGTTGACGCAGTCGCGCAGCAGCGGCCTCTCGCCGCGGGGAAACACCACCCACCAGCCGAGGCCCGCCCAGGCCACGGCGACGAACCGCGCCACGACGACCAGCACCGCGCCCCAGCCCGACGCCCACAGGGCCGCCGCGACCGCCTCCGGTCCCGAGGAGACGAACAGGCCGATCACGGTGCACAGGCCGGCGATCAGGCCCAGTGTCGTCAGTCGCTTCATGACCCTCTTTCTGTCGTCGCGGCGGCAGCCCCGGGGGCGCGCCATTCCGGCAACGGAGTCGAAACAAAGCAGCGCCGTTGCATCCCGGCACGTTGCAGCTTTGATGGGCGCTGTCTATCACCGCCCGGACACAGTGCCGGTGAAAGCGGCACGATCCGCGGGCGCGGCGAGCCCGCCCAAGCATCGCCGCAAGCCTATGTTATGGCGCGTCTTCGAGACCGGCCGGCGCCACGCCGGCGGGGCCGGATCGCGCGAGGAATGGCCGCTTTGTGACGGCCGTCAGGGGATGGACGAGGCATGGACCGGGAGACGACCTTCGAGGCCGAGCGCGGCGCGCTCGACGATGCGGCCACGCACGACCTTTCGGCGTTCCAGGGCGGCGCCGACCGCGCCCCGGCGCCGCAATCGCCGGTCATGGCCTGGAACGAGTGGGATCCGCTGGAGGAGGTGATCGTCGGCTCGCTCGACGGCGCCACGATCCCGACCCACCACCTGACGGTGATCTTCAACCTGCCGCGGGCGGCCCAGCCGTTCTACCGGCTCGCCTCCGGCTGGAAGTACCCGGGCTTCATGAAGAAGCTGGCCCAGCAGGAGCTGGACGGCTTCATCAAGATCCTGGCCGGCGAGGGCGTGAAGATCCGCCGTCCCGATTCGGTGGATTTCTCGAAGAAGTTCAAGGCGCCGCGCTGGTCCTCGCGCGGCTTCTGCGTCGCCTGCCCGCGCGACCCGTACCTGGTGATCGGTGACGAGATCATCGAGAGCCCGATGTGCTGGCGCTCGCGCTACTTCGAGGGCGACGCCTACCGCTCGCTGTTCAAGGAGTACTTCCGGGCCGGCGCGCGCTGGACCTCGGCGCCGCGGCCCCAGCTCACCGACGATCTCTACAACTACGACTACCGGGTGCCGAACCTGAAGGCCGGCGAGCCGATGCAGTTCACGGTCAACGAGTTCGAGCCGGTCTTCGACGCGGCCGACTTCGTGCGCTGCGGCCGCGACCTGTTCGTCACCCGCTCGAACGTGACCAACCTGATGGGCATCGAGTGGCTGCGCCGCCACCTCGGCCCGGGCTTCCGCATCCACGAGATCGAGAGCCGCTGCCCGCAGCCGATGCACATCGATTCGTCGTTCATGCCGCTCGCCCCCGGCAAGGTGCTGGTCAACCCCGACTACATCGACGTCGAGAAGCTGCCGGCGGTGCTCAAGAAGTGGGACGTGCTGATCGCCCCGCGCCCCGACCCCGTCGAGGGCTTCATGAGCAAGATCTCGATGTGCTCGCCCTGGACCTCGATCAACGTGCTCGCCATCGACGAGAAGAAGATCGTCGTCGACGCGAGCCAGCCGACGCTGATCAAGGCGCTCAAGGACTGGGGCTTCGACCCGATCCCGACGCCGTTCCTGTCCTACGGCCCGTTCGGCGGCTCGTTCCATTGCGCCACGCTCGACGTGCGCCGGCGCGGCCCGCTGAAGTCGTACTTCTAGGATCGGTCAATCCGGCTCGCCGCGGGCGGGCCGGGCATCATTACGGGTGCCGACATGCGAAGAGGCCCGCCACCTTCCGGTAGCGGGCCTCTTCTGGTCTGCGCGGACGCGCCGGCCGCCGTCGTCAGCGCCCGGCGGTGGCGCCCTTGTCGGTCCAGTCCGGCGGCAGGCCGAAGGAATCGCCGACGATGCCGTCGACGCCGGGCGCCCGGCCGAAGGCCTGGCAATCGGGATCGCGGGGCATCTCGCCCAGCATCGTCACGCGGATGCGCTCGTAGGTCGGGATCGTCAGCTCGGACTCGAACGGGTCCTCGCCGGTGGCGAGGTAGGAGCCGAAATCCTGGCCGAAATCGCCGGCGAGGTCGTAGATGTCGGCGATCTGCGAGAACCGGGCCTGGTTGGTGAAGGAGTTGGCGCCCCCGGCCCAGACCATCGCGGCGCGCTGCTGGCGCCGCGCATCCAGGGCCTCGGCCTCGATCGTGAGGTCGCCGAGCCCGATCGGCAGGCGCGGTACCGGCACCTTGCCGATCGTGTCGGCGAAGCCGACGCCGACCTGCGCCGCGATGGTGATCGCCGCCGAGGCGCCGATGGCGGCGCCGGAGGCGGGCACGTTGGTGAGGCCGGCGCGGGTGACGTTGGCCCGCACGGTCAGGTCGGCGGGGCCCGACGACACCACGTCGTAGCGCAGCGACAGCTCGTAGCAGAGCGCCCGGTCGGCCGCGTTGGCGACGACGTGGCGCTCCTTGTCGGTCAGGGTCGGGCCCGCGACCGCGGCCGGGAAGGTGGTGGGGATGATGCGCACGGTGCGTACCCGCGCCATCGCCGCCTTGTCGATGAAGATCCGCGACTTCGTGGCGGTGGCTTCGCTCGGCGTCAGGTGGGCGTAACTCGTCAGGAGGCCGGTCTGGGTCAGCACCGGCGTGGCGCAGCCGGCGAGCAGCGCCAGGGTCGTCACGGCCGCGACGCGGCGGGCGGCCCGCGCGCCCAAGCCAGCCTTGATGGTCGTCCGCATTCGGTCGCTTTCCCGGATCGCGCGAAGCCGGTTCCGCGGACGCCCCTGGCGAGGCTTCCCGGAGGCCGGCTCCCGGCGGTGCAGGGCGAGCCCCGCGAGGGGCCACCGCACCGTTATGTCCTGAAGACTAACCCTCGCCGCGCGGGCCGGAAAGCCGAGCTTGACCGGAGCCGGCGCTTCGCTCCGGGCTGTAACGCTTCGGCCACATTGTTTCCGCTCGCCGAACCCCTAATGGGCGCTCACGCCAGGGCCGCCATGCTGCAGCTCTGGCCGCCATCCACCGGCAGGCAGACCCCGGTGATGAAGCGGGCCTCGTCGGAGGCGAGGAAGACCGCCGCGTGGGCGATGTCCCAGGCCTCGCCGAGGCGTCCGAGCGGCACCCGGCGGTCGCGGCCCGATTCGGGGGTGCCGGCGCCGCGGCACTCGTCGGCGAGCGTGGTGTCGAGCAGCCCCGGCAGGATCGCGTTCGCCCGGATGCCGTCACGGGCGTACTGCATCGCCACCGACACGGTGGCCTGGTTCACCGCCGCCTTGGCGGCCGCGTAGGCGAAGGACGGCGCCCCGGCCCAGCGCAGCGCCGCGATCGACGAGATGTTGACGACGGCGCCCGAGCGCCGCGCCCGCATTCCCGGCAGGACCGCCTTGCAGGTGCGCCAGACCCCGCCGACATTCACCTCGATCGCCCGGTGCCAGCTCTCCTCGTCGAGGTCCTCCGGCCCGCCGGCCTCGGGCTGGCCGACGTTGTTGTGCAGGATGTCGATGCGGCCGAAGCGGGCCTCGCCGGCGGCGACCGCCCGGGCCACCGCGTCGTAATCGGTGACGTCGGCGGCGAGCGCCTCGGCCTCGTTGCCCTCCTCGGCGATGATCTGCGCGGTCTCCTCGGCGGCGGCGAGCCCCCGGTCGACGCAGATCACCCGGGCGCCCTCCCGGGCGAAGGCGACGGCGACGGCCTTGCCGTTGCCCCAGCCGGTACCGGACGAGCCGGCCCCGAACACGATCGCGACCTTCTTCAGCAGGCGTGTCGACATGGCCCGGCCTCCGCGCTCGTCGGCGAGAGTCGCGGCAAACGCGGTGGGCGCGCAACCGGCGGGGAAGCAGGGCGGCCAGTCTCGGCCCGCATGTCTGCACCGGTATCGCCGGCCCTGCCCGTCGGCTCGTGTCAGGCCCCGGCGGGCCGGTCGCCCCGGGCCCAGCGCCAGGCGGCGAGGCCGACGACCAGCGCGAGGGCGACCTGCGCCAGGCTCCCCTCGCCGAGATGGGCGTGGCCGAGGCCGTGCCGCACGGCGAGACGCACGAGGGTCCCGGCGATCCAGTAGCCGAGGCAGAAGGTCAGGGCGGCGAGGAGGAGGGCGAAGAAGTCGTGCACGAGCGAGACCCCCGTGGGCGAGGACACCTTTGCGCCGCCCGCGGGCGGGGCGGTGCGGCGCCAGGGTAGCGCGGCCAGGCTTGTGCCGGGCCGTCGCCCCGGAGTCCTGCAAGGGCCGCGCCACGTCTATCCGGCGGCACACGTCTTCCGGGCGCCTCGGTACCGCTCATGGCACGCCGTTCGGGCCGACGCCGCCGCACCGGGCGACGACGGCGATCGGGAGCGTCGCTCAGTCCGGGCGGGTCGCCTGCATCGACGGGCGCTCGCCGAATCGGGCGTACCAGGCCGCCGCCGCCGGGGCGCGCTCGCGCCAGCCGAGGTCGGGCAGGCGCAGGTCGAGGTAGCCGAGGGCGCAGCCATACGTGATGGTGGCGATGTCGACCCGCTCGCCGAACTCGCCCGCCGCCGCGTCGATCCGCGCGAGCGCGTCGCCGATCTTCTCGCGCTGGCCGGTCACCCACCCGGCGGAGCGCTCGCCCTCCTGGCGGACCCGGGTCTCGTAGACGCAGAGCAGAGCCGCATCGAGCAGGCCGTCGCCGGTCGATTGCGCGGTCAGCGCCGCCCAGCGGGCCGGCCCCGCCGCCGGAAACAGGTCGCCCTGCCCGAGATGGTCGAGGTACTCGCAGATGACCCGGCTGTCGGCGAGCGCCGTGCCGTCGTCGAGGATCAGGGTCGGCACCTGCCCGAGCGGATTCTCCGCCCGGATCGTGGCGTCGCGGTTGATCGGGTGGGCCGCCGCCGGCAGCAGCTCGATCCGGTCGGCCAGGCCGAGTTCGTGGGCGGCGACCAGCACCTTGCGGACGAAGGGCGAGGCCTTGGCGTAGAACAGCTTCATCGGGTCTCCTCCGGATTCTCTTCTTTTTCGTCGTCGTCGGGGCGCCTCCTCCGCTCGGCGGACGAGGCGCCCCGTCACGGTGCGGGCGCGACGGCGGGACCCGTTCCGGTCGCCGTCGTCGGCCGGCCGTTCACTGCCCCCGGGCCGAGCCCGCCGGCTTCGCGGCCGGCTTGGCGGCGGGCTTGCCCGGCGCCGCGACCGGCTTGGCCGGGACCGGCGCGGCGACCGCCGCCCCGGGCTTCGGCGGCGCCGGCGGGCGCGGGGTCTCGACGGAGAGCCGGCGCACCGGCCAGCCGTCGCTCCAGCGCTCCATGTCGGTGAAGCGCGGGTTGCTCTTCAGGCTCGTGGCGGTCTGGCCCGAGAAGGCGGCGGCCGCCGCCATGTCGAAGGTCTTCCAGACCGCGAGGTAGTCGAGGCTGTCGGTGCCGGCGCCGTTGATCTGCCCCACCAGCACGGTCTGCTCGCCGGTGAGCGTCATGTCGGCCGACCACTTGAACGGGGCCGGCTTCTGCTTCGGATCGGGGGTCGGCAACTTCAGCTGCGCGACGTCGTAGGCCGCGTTGACGCCGGCGGGCGAGGCCAGGGTGGCCGACAGCGCCGGGAAGCCGTGGTCGTCGGAGAGCGCCCGGACCATCAGCTTGTGGTCGGTCGGCACGGCGCTCGCCTCCCGCATCACCCGACGGGCGGCGACGTCGGCGGCCCGGGCGTCCCGGTCGCCGATCACCGTGACGATCAGCGTCGCGGGGTCGATGGCGTTGAGGTCGTGGAGGGCGATGCCCCGGGCCTTGTCGTCCCGGGCGATGCCGCCCGGCATGGCGCCGAAGATCAGCCGCGGCACCGGCAGCCCGGTCTCACGCGCGTGGGCCGCGAGGTTGGCCGCCAGCGGCACGCCGGCGAGGTGGCCGATCAGCGCCACCCGGGTCGTGTCGGGCTTGGCCTCCTGGTCGCCGGCGAGTTCGGCGAGCGCGTCCTTGACGAGGTTCGCCGCCAAGCCGCTCGCATCCACCGGCCGGGTGCGGCCCACCTCCTGGAAGCGCGGGAACAGCACGAGATAGCCCGAGCGTGCCAGATGCTCGATGAAGGAGCCGTAAGCCTGCGGGTTCACCGCCCCCCAGGCGTGCAGCACCACCGCCACCGGCCGCCCCTGCGCCGGAGCGGCGCCGTTGCCGTAATAGGCCAGCGTGACCGCGCCGGCCCGGCCGAGCACCCGTTTCACCACGCTCGCGCTGGCATAAGCCTGGCCGCCCGGTCCCTCCTTGGGCTGGGCGGGCGGCGTGGCGGCACCGGCGCCGGGTGCGCCGCCGAGAACCGCGAAGGCCAGGGCGAGCGGAAGGGCGAGGCGGGTGAAGGGAAGCGGCGGCATGAGGCTGGGGGCTGACGGGCTTGCGGCTCGGGAGCCGCACCCCACACTGTTTCGCGCCCGTACTCAAGGCACGATCGCTCCGGCCGGGCCCGTTCCTGCCGGTCTTGTCGTTTCCGCGGTACAGGTCGCGCATCCATGGCCGGTGGCGGACGACTTCTCCCGTGGAGTGCCCGACCTCAGCGCCGTGTTTCGGGCTCGCCGCCGAGGACGGCGTGCAGCTGCTCGACCAGCGCGTCGAGCTCGCGGGGGACCGGACCGTCGCTCACGTCGTCGTACATCGCCCGCAGGTCCTGCCCGATCTTGGCGAGCAGCAGCGCATCGGCGAGCGACGACGCGGTGGTGTGCGTCTGGCCGTAGCTCGCGGCGTGATTGCTCGGGATCAGCTTCATGGCGCGTCAAACGGGACCAGGGTCCCGGCTCCGTCAAGACGAGGGCAGCGTTCGTTGCACGGGGCCCGTACCCGTGCAGGTTATGGAGGCACCGGGTGTGCCGGCTCGACAGAACAACGCGCGTCAAGGGGTGCAGTTGCGCCCTTTTTTCGGGCACGGCCGGTCCGACGGCCGCGGCGATGATGACGAAGTCCAGTGCCGCGGCCGATTCTATCTTGGAACCGGGGCGGTGGCGCCTCGATCTCTCGGCGGGGCATTCCCGCGTCGGATGCCGCGGCCGTCAGGGGCGTCGCGTCGCACCTCCCTTGCGCCACCCGTCCTGGTTGTCTGTCGATCACCCTACATCGGCGGCGTCAGGCCGTCCTTGCCGACCGAGACGCTGCGCGCCTCCAGCCGGTCGCCCTCGCGCACGGCCGAGGCGAAGACCTTGGCCCCCGGGACCAGCACCGCCCGGTCGGCGGGCTCCAGCCTCACGATCGGCGTGCCCGGCGGCACCGCGACCGCGAGGCTCTGGCCCTTGTAGGACACCGTGAGGCTGCGCGCGGCGCCGGGCGCGCCCGCGACGGTGCCGTTGGTCATGGTGGTCTCGACGCCCGGTGCCTTGACGGTGCCGTTGGTCATGCTGGTCTCGACCTCCGGCGCCTTGACGGTGCCGTTCGTCATGCTGGTCTCGACCGGGCCGCTGGCAGCACCGTCGGGCAGGCGGTCCCAGGGGTAGTGCCCCTCGCCTGCGCCCCGCAGGGCCTCGGGGAAGATCAGTACCTCGAGGGCGACCGGCGGGTCGCCGGGCTTCGGCCCGGCCTTGGCGGCGGTGCCGATGAAGCTGCCGTCCTTGATGTCGTCGAGGCTCGCCGGGGCGAGCTGCGCCACCCGCGTGCCGGTGCCGAGCCGCACGGTCTCGATCGTGCCGGCGCGGGTGCGGATGGTGACCGCGTCGCCCTCGACGCGCTCGATCGTGCCGCGCAGGCGCTCGACCTGCGGGGCGGCGAGCGCCGCGGCGAACGGGCCGCCGGCGGCGAGCATCAGGCCGGCGGCCGCGAACGTCCTGAGAAGGGGCATGGGGAACTCCGGGAAGCAGGGCTCAGGGATCTGTGCCCCGGCCGTTATGGTTCGCCTCGCGGCGGAGGATATGCGTCTCGCGCACACGTGAACGGGCGCAGGACCGCGCCACCGGCGTCGCTCGGCTCCCCCGGCGACGAGAGACGACGGCAGGGCGCCGCGATTCGCGATCCCTCGCGGGGTGTCCGGTCGTCGGAGCCGCCCGGGGCGGCGGTGTCGGGGGCGGGAGTATCGCGCGCCGCTCTCAGCCGACGATCAGGCTGCAATGCGGCTCGGTGGCCGGGTTGGCGCGCGACCAGTCCGTGGCATTGCGGCCGGCATCCCAGGTGAAGTCGTCGACGCCGAGCTCGACGAAACGTCGATGGATGCGCGCATCGTATTTCTCGCTGACCGCCCGCGTCAGTCGTTGGATGTCCTTGTTGCGCAGTCTCTGGGTGTTGCCGACGGTGTTGTAATATTGAATGTAGCAGAATTTTCGCAGAAGAATCATCCGTGTATGGAGAAACGTCCTCACGCACAGTTCATAATCGTCGGCGGCGGCGAGGTCCGGATTGTGCCCGCCGATCTCGTGGTAGAAATCCTTGCGCCACGCCCTGATGTGGTTCGGGGCGGAGACGATGTGCCGTATCGTCTTGGCGTTGATTCTCGGCGCTTCGTGGACGATGTACTCTCTGCCGTTGTAGAATTCCGTCCGGTCCTTGCCGTAGAAGAAGGCCCAATGCTCGCCGTAGGTGGCATTGCGCCCGTCCTCGAAGACCTCGGCCCAGTCCGTGTAGAGAAACCCGGCCTCGGGATGCTGGTGGAAGGCCAGCGTCACCGCCTCCAGGCTGCCGGACGTCAGCTCGTCGTCGTGATCCAGCTCGAGGAGGAGGTCGCCACCGGCCAGGCGGCAGGCGGTCTGCTTCACGTCGCCGATGCGGCCCGAGGGGCGGTGCGGGCGATACACGCGGATGCGGTGGTCCTGGGCTGCGAGCGCCTCGAGCTCCGAGAAGGTCGCGCCGTCGTCGTCGGAATCGTCGACGATGACCCATTCCCAATCGACGTAGGTCTGGGATCGCAGGGAGTGGAACGGGCGCAGGATCCGGCTTCCCGACCGATAGGCCGGGGTGAAGACGCTCACCAGGGGGCGCGAGCGTCGAAAGGCGGTCGCATTGTCCAAAAAGCAGTAGAAGACCTGCCGCCCGACCTCCTCGGCATCGACGTCCGCCGCAAAATTGATCCAGCGCTTGCGAACCTCGTACGGCGCGCGCATCAGGTTCTGGAACCTGGCTTCTTCTCCGAACGTCGCGATGACGTGCGGTCGCTTGGCGACGAGGATTCGTTCGAGGTCGCGATCGTCCGGGTAGAACGAGCAGCTCAATTCCCTCGTTTCGACGTCGATATCGGGGCCGGGACTTTTGATGTCGAATGCGCTGCGTCCGATGACGACGATCTCGGGAAGGCTCACGGCATGCCTCGCGACGGATGACTTGCAAAATCGGCCTCGCCCAGGGGGCCGCACGGCCCGATCGACGAAGAGGCTACTCCTCCTCGGCCTCTTCCGGCTCCAGGGTCGCCTTGACGGTCTCGAGCACCCGCCGGGCGAGGTCGGAATCCGGATCCTCCCGGTTCAGGGCGTCCTCCAGCATGGCGAGGTAGCTGCCGAGCTGGTGGCGGTAATGATCGGAATCGATGCCGCGCAGGATGCCGGCGACGAAGCGCACCGCCATCTGCAGGGCCACCTGCTTGACGGCGACGTCGGACTGCGCCTCGGACAGCCGGGCGATCATCTCGCCGTGATGGGCCGAGAGGGTCGTCAGGCCGGTGATCTTGTCGTCCTGGCTCATCGCGCGGGGTCTCCCGAAGATGCGAAAGGGGCCCTTCCCGCTCGGAAAAGGCCCCCGTCGCCGGTTGCTGGTGCCCGGGCCCCCGCCACGAGGGCCCGGATCGGCGGTCGGCCGCTCCCCCGGGGAGGAGCGGCCGGAACCCGGTCCTTACGCGGCGAGCTGGCGCAGGACGTAGGGAAGGATGCCGCCGTTGCGGAAGTACTCGAGCTCGTCGAGCGTATCGATGCGGCAGGTCAGCGGGACCTCCTTCACCGAGCCGTCGGCCGAGGTGATCTTGGCGGTGAGCGTCTGGCGCGGCTTCAACTCGCCGGCCAGGCCCTCGATCGTCACGGTCTCGTCGCCCTTCAGGCCGAGCGAGGCCCAGGACGCGTCGCCCTGGAACACCAGCGGCACCACGCCCATGCCGACGAGGTTCGAGCGGTGGATGCGCTCGAAGCTCTCGGCGATCACGGCGCGGACGCCGAGGAGCTTGGTGCCCTTCGCCGCCCAGTCGCGCGACGAGCCGGTGCCGTATTCCTTGCCGGCGAACACCACCAGCGGGGTGCCCTCCTGCTCGTAGCGCATCGCGGCGTCGTAGATGAACATCCGCTCACCCGACGGCTGGTAGAGGGTGTAGCCGCCCTCGACCACGTTGCCGGCCTCGTCGCGCACCATCTGGTTCTTGATGCGGATGTTGGCGAAGGTGCCCCGCATCATGACTTCGTGGTTGCCGCGGCGGGTGCCGTACTGGTTGAAGTCCTGCACCCGGACCTGGTGCTCCTGCAGGTAGGCGCCCGCCGGAGACGCCGCCCGGATGTTGCCGGCCGGGGAGATGTGGTCGGTGGTGATGGAGTCGAGGAACAGGCCGAGGATGCGGGCATTGACCACGTCCTCCACCGGCTTCGGGGTCTTCTCCATGCCGACGAAGTAGGGCGGGTTCTGGACGTAGGTCGAACCGCCGTTCCACGCGAAGGTCTCGGCCTCGGTGACCTCGACGTCCTTCCAGTTCTGGTCACCGCCGAACACGTCGGCGTAGCGCGACTTGAACAGGGTCGAGGTGATGTTGGCCTCGATGAACTCCTGGACCTCGGCGGTCGAGGGCCAGATGTCCTTCAGGTAGACCGGCTTGCCGTCCGAACCGGTGCCGAGGGGCTCGGTAGTGATGTCGATCTGCATCGAGCCGGCGAGCGCGTAGGCGACGACGAGCGGCGGCGAGGCGAGGTAGTTCGCCCGCACGTCGGGGTTCACCCGGCCCTCGAAGTTGCGGTTGCCCGAGAGCACCGCGGCGGCCACCACGTCGTTGTCGTTGATCGACTTCGAGATCGCCGCCGGCAGCGGGCCCGAATTGCCGATGCAGGTGGTGCAGCCGAAGCCGACGAGGTTGAAGCCGAGCGCGTCGAGGCTCGATTGCAGGCCGGCCTTGTCGAGATACTCCGCCACCACCTGGGAGCCGGGGGCGAGCGAGGTCTTCACCCAGGGCTTCGAGCGCAGGCCCTTTGCCACCGCGTTGCGGGCGAGAAGCCCGGCGCCGATCATCACGCTCGGGTTCGAGGTGTTGGTGCAGGACGTGATCGCGGCGATCACCACGTCGCCGTGGCCGATGTCGAAGTTCGCGCCCTCGACCGGATAGCGCTTGGCGATGTCGGCCGCCTTCTTGAACTCGGTCTCCATCGACTGCGCGAAGCCGGGCTTGGCGCCGTCGAGGAGCACCCGGTCCTGCGGGCGCTTCGGGCCGGCCAGCGACGGCCTCACGTCGCCCATGTCGAGCTCGAGCGTGTCGGTGAAGACAGGGTCCGGGGTCTGGGCGTCGCGCCACATGCCCTGCGCCTTGGCGTAGGCCTCGACCAGCGCGATGCGGTCGTCGGCGCGGCCGGTGACCTTCAGGAAGTCGATCGTCTTCTGGTCGACGGGGAAGAAGCCGCAAGTCGCGCCGTATTCCGGCGCCATGTTGGAGATCGTGGCGCGGTCGGCGACCGACATGTCGTCGAGGCCGGGGCCGTAGAACTCCACGAACTTGCCGACTACGCCCTTCTTGCGCAGCATCTGGGTGACGGTGAGCACGAGGTCGGTGGCGGTGGTGCCCTCGGGCAGCTTGCCCGACAGCTTGAAGCCGACGACCTCGGGGATCAGCATCGAGAGCGGCTGGCCGAGCATCGCGGCCTCGGCCTCGATGCCGCCGACGCCCCAGCCGAGGACGGCGAGGCCGTTGACCATCGTGGTGTGCGAATCGGTGCCGACGAGCGAATCCGGGTAGGCGACCTCATGGCCCTCGAAGGGCTTGGTCCACACGGTCTGCGACAGGTACTCGAGGTTGACCTGGTGGCAGATGCCGGTGCCCGGGGGCACGACCGAGAAGTTGTCGAAGGCCGACTGGCCCCACTTGAGGAAGGTGTATCGCTCGCCGTTGCGCTCGTATTCGAGCGCGACGTTGTCGGCCAGCGCCTTCGGGGTGCCGAACTCGTCGACGATGACCGAGTGGTCGATGACGAGGTCGACCGGGACGAGCGGGTTGATCTTCTGCGGGTCGCCGCCGAGCGCCACCATGGCGTCGCGCATCGCCGCGAGATCGACCACCGCCGGCACGCCGGTGAAGTCCTGCATCAGCACGCGCGAGGGGCGGAACGCGATCTCGACCTCGGTCTTGCCGCGGTTCTCGAGCCAGCCGACCACGGCCTCGATGTCGGCCTTCTTGACCGAGCGGTCGTCCTCGTAGCGGAGCAGGTTCTCGAGCAGCACCTTCATCGAGAAGGGCAGGCGGCTCGCATCCGGCAGGCCGTTTTTCTCGGCCTGGGGGATCGCGTAGATGGTGTAGGTCTTGGCGCCGGCCTGGATGGTCTGGCGGGCCTTGAAGCTGTCGATCGATGCCACGGCGTGGTCCTCGCGAGGGGTTGTCGAACACGGCGCAGGCACGACCTGCGCCACAACGAAGTGTTCGGCCGGATGCGCTGCGGGTTCGCCTCGCGTGACGCAAGGAACACCCGTGTGCCGCCCGCCCTCGCCTTCCGGCCAAGAATCGAACGGTGCGCGCGCCGCCCCGGGGGTGCCCGGACTGGGATGCGCGAAGGACGGTTTGGACGCCTCTGAAGGTCGCGCGGCGCAGCCGGGGATGCGTATAGAACACTTCGAAACTGGCCGCTACGGGTCTCTCGGCCGCGCAGTCGGTCATTCCCGACGGGGCGGCCATAGCGTAAACGCGGGCGGTCTCCTCCCCGCCCGCGGAGTCCCCTCCCCTCGGAGCGCCTGCCCTTGGACCCCCGCCCTTGCGCCTGATCGCCGAGGACCTCGCCTGCCGGCGCTCCGGCCGCCGCATCTTCGCCGGGCTCTCCTTCACCCTGGAGGCCGGCGAGGCGCTGACCGTCACCGGCCGCAACGGTGCCGGCAAGTCGTCGCTGCTCGCGATCCTCGCCGGGCGGCTGCGGCCGGAGGCCGGCCGGCTCGCGGCCGAGGGGGTGGGCGAGCGCACGATCCCCGAATGCCTCCACGTCGTCGGCCACCGCGACGGGCTCAAAGGCGCGCTCACCGCGGAGGAGAACCTCGCCTTCGCCCGCGACCTCCTGGGCGACGCCGATCTCGAGCCCCGCGCGGCGCTGGCCCGCCTCGGCCTCGCCCACGCGGCCGGCCTGCCGGTGGCCTATCTCTCGGCCGGCCAGCGCCGGCGGGTGGCGCTCGCCCGGCTCCTCGTCTGCCGCCGGCCGCTCTGGCTCCTCGACGAGCCGACCGCCGCCCTCGACGTCGCCTCGCAAGCCGCGCTCGCCGGGCTGATGCGGGCGCATCTGGCGGGAGGCGGTCTCGTCGTCGCCGCGACCCACCAGGCGCTCGGGCTGGAGAACGCCCGCGACCTCTCCGTCGAGGGATTTCGCGCCGGCCGGGCCGAACTCGCCGCCGATCCCTTCGCGGAGATCGTCTGATGGGCCGCGCTTTCCTGGCGGTGGTCGCCCGCGACCTGCGGCTCGCCGGCCGCATCGGCGGCTCGGGGGCCCTGTCCCTCGTCTTCTTCCTGATGATCGTCGCCCTGGTGCCGTTCGGTCTCGGGCCCGACCTCAACCTGCTGGCCCGGATCGGCCCCGGCATCCTGTGGATCGCCGCGGTGCTGGCGACGCTGATCGGCCTCGACCGGCTGTTTCAGGCCGACGAGGAGGACGGCTCCCTCGACCTCCTCTCCGGCGCCCCGGCACCTCTGGAGCTGCTGGTGCTGGCCAAGGTCACGGCGCACTGGCTCACCACCGGCTTGCCGCTGGCGCTCGCCACCCCGCTCTTCGGGCTCCTGGTGGCGTTGAGCCCGACCGGCATGGCGGCGACCAGCCTGACGCTGCTGGTCGGCACCCCGGCGCTCACCTTCATCGGCGCTGTCGGCGCGGCGCTCACCGCCTCGATCCGACGCGGCGGCCTGATCCTCGCCGTGGTGGTGCTGCCCCTGATGGTGCCGACCCTGATCTTCGGCGTCTCGGCGACGGACGCGGCGCTCGGCGGCACCGTGCCGTTCACGACGCCGCTGGCGATCCTGGGCGCATTGAGCCTCGCGGCCGGGGTCATCGGCACGCTGGCGGCGGCGGCGGCGTTGCGGTGGGGGGAGTAGGTTCAGGCCGCCTTCAGCTTTCGGGCCGCCTCGGCCAGCACCTCGTGCATGCGCGTCTGCCAGCCCGGACCGGTCGCCTTGAAGGTCTCGAGGATCTCGCGATTGATCCGCAACGACACCGGAACGCGCCGCGTCTCCGATCTTGGCCGGCCGGCACGGCTGCGGAACGCGGCCGCCATCTCGTCCGGCATGCCGTCGGGCCCCGGACGCGCCCGCGCCAGCTCGTCGCCCGTCAGCGGCGGGGTGTCGGCGACCTCATCCCAATCGTCCTGCGAGTAGAGTGGGTTCGGGACGTATCCGGGTGCGTGGTCATGGGACGGCATAGGCGGCCCTTTGGGTCCTGTGGGCGCGGCGCACGCTGACGACAGCGGTGGCTTCCGACCCGAGCGGAGAGACGATCGCCACCACGACGACCTCTCCGCACCAAGTGCCGATCAGTTTGAATCTGGCACGTCCGGTTTCGCTTTGTGTGGCATCGATGGTGAGGAAGCGCTCGACGCTGAACGCATCCTCGAAATCCGCGAGGTCGAAGCCGTGCTTCGTGGGGTTTGCCTGTCGTTTCGGCTCGTCCCACACGAACGTCATGGTTCGTGTCCTCCATATTTTCGTATATACGAAAATATGGACTGCAGCAATCGCGACGTATCTGTAGGGCTCGCGGCGGTCATGCCGTCGTGGGAACATCCCGTTCCATGACTACGGTCCGCTCCTGCCCGTGCCGGTGCTCGCGCACCGCCCGGAACCCGAGCAGCACGTAGAAGCCGATCGCCGTCAGCGAGGATTGCAGGGTCAGCGTCGCAACGCCGGCCGCCCGCGCGGCGCGGTCGACCTCGCCCATCAGGCCCCTGCCGATGCCGCGTCCCTGCGCCTTGGGCGTCACGAAGACGGCGCGCACCACCTCTCCGTCGCGGCTCGCGGTGCCGAGGATGCGGTCGCCGTCGAGAGCGACGAAGACCTGTCGCGCCGCGATCTGCGCGGCGATTCCCTCCGGCGTGAAGCCGAGGGCAATCCGCGCGATCGTCTCGGGCCCGTAGTCACGTCTGTTGGTCTCGTGCAACGCGGCGAGGACGACGCGGCTGATCTCCGCCGCATCGTCCGTCACCGCTGCGCGAATCGCGTACGCCATGCGCACTCTCCCCCGGCGCCGCGCACCGGGGGAGCGCCGCCGCGGCTAGAACACCGCCTGGCCCATCAGCACCGCGGCGATCACGATCACCACCGCGATCACCAGGAAGAGCCCGAACAGCAACCGCGCGATGCCGCGGGCGCCCGACGCCACGTTGGTGAAGCCGAGGCCGCCGGCCACCAGCGAGATCACGAAGAAGATGATCGCCCATTTCAACATCGCGGCGGTACTCCGGTGCCTTGCGACAAGTCGCAGCGATAACCGCCACCGCCACGCTTCGTTCCGGCACCCGTCCGGGCGCGCCGCGCCCGTCTGCGCCGTTCGTCCGCATTGCTCGGGGAGGCCCGCGCGGGCTACACCGCCAGCATGGCGATGGGTCTCCTCACCCGGCTGGCGCAGCCCGGCCACTTCATGCGCTGGTCCGGGGCCCTGCTGCCCTGGGTGGCGGGTCTCGCGGTCGTGCTGCTGGCCGTCGGCCAGTACCTGACCTGGTTCGTCGCGCCGCCCGACTACCAGCAGGGCGAGACGGTGCGGATCATGTATATCCACGTCCCGGCGGCCTGGATGGCGGTGTTCTTCTACGGCGCCATGGCGGTCTCGGCGCTCGGCACCCTGATCTGGCGCCATCCCCTCGCCGACGTGGCCCAGCGCGCCGCCGCCCCGATCGGCGCCGCCTTCACGCTGATCTGCCTCGTCACCGGCTCGCTCTGGGGCAAGCCGATGTGGGGCACCTACTGGGTCTGGGACGCGCGCCTGACCTCGATGCTGGTGCTCTTCCTGATCTATTGCGGGCTGCTCGCCCTGTGGCGGACCATCGAGGACCCGAGCCGGGCCGCCCGGGCGGTCGCGATCCTGACCCTGGTCGGCGCCGTCAACCTGCCGATCATCAAGTTCTCGGTGAACTGGTGGTCGACCCTGCACCAGCCGGCCTCGATCCTGCGGATGGGCGGGCCGACCATCTACGCCTCGATGCTCTATCCCCTGCTCGTCATGATCGCCGCCGCCTCGGTGCTCGGCATCGCGCTCCACCTCCAGGCGATGCGCACCGAGATCCTGCGCCGGCGCGTGCGCACGCTCACGATTCTCGAGGCCGAGCGGCTCGACGCCGCCCTGATGGCGCCGCAGGCGGCCTGACCATGGATCTCGGCATGAATCTCGGCCCCCACGCCGCCTTCATCCTCGGCGCCTACGGCTTCACCGCCCTGGTGATCCTCGGCCTCGTCGCGCACGCGGTCCTCGACCGGCGGGCGCAGGAGCGGGCGCTCGCCCGCCTGGCGAAGGAGCCGCTCAAACGGGACTCCGCGCGGGGCGCCCGGTGAGCGCCCCCCCCCTGCACCCGATCGAGCCCGCCGACGAGGCGCCGCGCCGCTCCCGGCTGATCTTCCTGCTGCCGCTCCTCGCCTTCGCGGCGCTCGCCGGCATCTTCCTCGGCAAGCTGCTGACGAAGGGCTACGACCCCTCGGCCATCCCCTCGGCGCTGATCGGCCGGCCGGTGCCGGACTTCGCGCTGCCGCCGGTTCCCGGCCTGGCGGTGGACGGCGCCGCGGTGCCGGGCCTGACGGCGGCGGACCTGAAGGGCAAGGTGACGGTGCTCAACGTCTGGGCGTCCTGGTGCGCGCCCTGCCAGATCGAGCACCCGATGCTGATGCGGCTCTCCCGCGACGGGGTGAACCTCGTCGGCATCGACTACAAGGACCAGCCCGAGAACGGTCGCCGCTTCCTCGGCCGCCACGGCAACCCGTTCCGCGCCGTCGGCGCCGACGAGGCCGGCCGCGTCGGCATCGACCTCGGGGTCTACGGCGTGCCGGAGACCTTCGTGATCGGGCCCGACGGACGCATCCGCGAGAAGCTCGTCGGCATCCTGACGCCGGAGACCTACGACGCCTTCCTGGCGCGGGTGCGGGCGATGAAGTAGCGGGCGGGGGTCGCGAGCATCACAGCCCCTGAACGGCGTGGCGCTCGGGATACGACCGCCAGCAGTGTCGAGACCCGGGCGGCGTCAGCGCTCCTCGATCGTCAGCTTCTGGAAGCCCTTCGCCGCGAGCTTCGGCCGCTTGGCGCTGAGGATGCGGGAATTCACCCCGGTCCAGCCGATCTCGCCCGAGAGGCGCCCGTACTCGATCTTCGGGCAGCGGTTCATCACCACGGTGACGCCCCGCGCCTCGGCGCGGGCCGCTCCCGCATCGTTGCGCACGCCGAGCTGCATCCAGATGACCTGGGGCAGCGGGTCGAGGGCCAAAGCCTCGTCGACGAGGGGGCCGGCGGCATCGGAATTGCGGAAGATCTCGACCATGTCGACCGGCTGGGCGAGGTCGGCGAGCCGCGCCACCACCGGCCGGCCCAGGATCTCGCCGCCGGCGAGCCCCGGATTGACCGGGATCACCTGGTAGCCGCGTTCCAGCAGGTACTTGGTGACGATCCAGCTCGGCCGGGCCGGGTTGGCGGAGGCGCCGACGAGCGCGATGCTGCGCACCCGCTGGAGGATCTTTCTCAGGGCCTCGTCGTCGTAGCGGTCGTGGCTCATCGGGCGGCCTTCCGGTCGAGGAAGGCCGCGATGCCGTCTTCCGCCGCGCGCGCCAGCATGTTCTCGGTCATCACCCGGCCGGCATGGGCGTAGGCCTGCGCCAGCGGCATCTCCAGCTGCTCGTAGAAGGCGCGCTTGCCGACCCGCACCGTGTAGGCGCTGCGCGCCGCGATCCCGGCCGCCAGGTCCTGCGCGGCGGACAGCGCCGTGCCGGCCGGCACCACCCGGTTGACGAGGCCGAGATCCTTGGCCTCCTCGGCTTCCGCCATCTCGGCGGTGAGCAGCATCGCCATCGCGGCCTTGCGCGACAGGTTGCGCGAGAGCGCCACCATCGGGGTCGAGCAGAACAGGCCGATCTGCACGCCGGGCGTGGCGAACCGCGCCTCGGCGCCCGCCACCGCGAGGTCGCAGGAGGCCACCAACTGGCAGCCGGCGGCGGTCGCGATGCCCTCGACCGCGGCGATCACCGGCTGCGGCAGGGCCGGAATCGCCATCATCACCGACGAGCAGAGGTCGAACAGCGCCGCGAACCGGGCCGCACCGCGATCGGCCTCGCGGCGATAGGCGGTCATCTCCTTGAGGTCGTGGCCGGCGCAGAAGGCGGGGCCCTCGGCCGCCAGCACCACGGCGCGAACGCTCCCGTCCGCGGCGAGCCGGGCGAACTCCTCCGACAGGGCGGTCAGCATCGCGTGGGACAGGGCGTTGCGGGCCCGTGGGCGGTTCAGCGTCAGGGTCGCGACGCCGTCGCGGTCGTCGCGGAGGATCAGAAGGTCTGACATATCGGCTCGGGTTCGCGGGCTCGGATCGGGGGCGACACGGATGGCCTATTGTCCGGTGCCGGGCGCCGTGCTGCAAGATCGTGCATAACGATAACCGGAAACGTCCCCGCGCATGCCTTCCGTTCCCGAGTTCCCCGCCCCGATCTCCCCCGCCCCGATGATGGACCGCGACGCGGTCTCGGCCTTCCTCGACGAGGCGTTTCCGCAGATCCATCACGGCGGACCCGGCCCGGTGGTCGAGAGCGTCGGGCCGATGACCGCGACGATGCGCCTGCCCTACCACGAGCGCCACCTGCGCCCGGGCGGCACGATCTCCGGCCCGGCGATGATGGGGCTCGCCGACGTGGCGCTCTACGTGGCGATCCTGGCCCAGATCGGTCCGGTGGCGCTCGCGGTCACCACCAACCTGTCGTTCAACTTCATGCGCAAGCCCGCGCAACGCGACCTCGTCGCCGAGGCGCGCCTGTTCAAGCTCGGGCGCTCCTTCGCCGTGGGCGAGGTGCTGATCCGCAGCCTCGATCGGGAGGAGCTGGTCTGCCACGCCACCGGCACCTACGCGATCCCGCCAAAATAGCGGTATCATGATACCTCATTGGAGAAGCCTCTCGAAACGCTCGCGTTTTTGCCGTTTCGGGTTTTTCGGTTCGCTTGACGCCGGCGCGTTCCTCGGTTACTGAGCCGGCCATCGCCGCTGCGCGCTCGTCACTGACCGCGGCGGCGTCCTGTTTTTTTCGTCAAGACTTCCGGGACTTATCCGCGATGAAGACCTTTTCGCTGAAGCCCGCCGACGTCGACAAGAAGTGGGTGATCATCGACGCGGAGGGCCTCGTGGTCGGCCGCCTGGCGTCGATCATTGCGATGCGTCTGCGGGGCAAGCACAAGCCCCAGTACACGCCCCACGTCGATTGCGGCGATAACGTCATCGTCATCAATGCGGAGAAGGTGAAGTTCACCGGCCGCAAGTATAACCAGAAGGTGTACTATCACCACACTGGTTACGCCGGCGGCATCAAGGAGCGCTCGGCCAAGTTCATTCTCGAGGGCCGCTTCCCCGAGCGCGTCGTCGAGAAGGCCGTGGAGCGCATGCTGCCGCGCGGCCCGCTGTTCCGGCAGATCCTGGGCAACCTCCGGGTCTACAAGGGCAACGAGCATCCCCACACCGCCCAGCAGCCGGAGACGCTCGACGTCGCCGCTCTCAACCGCAAGAACGTGAGCGCGTAAGATGGCGACCCTTCAGTCCCTCGCCGACCTCGGCCAGGCCAACAAGGCCTCTCTCTCGCAGGGCGAGAACGAGGCCCCGGTCCACGTCCAGAAGCTGGACTCGCTCGGCCGCGCCTACGCCACCGGCAAGCGCAAGGACGCGATCGCCCGCGTCTGGATCAAGCCCGGCGCCGGCAAGATCACGGTGAACGACCGCCCGGTCGACACCTACTTCGCCCGCCCGGTGCTGCGCATGATCCTGCAGCAGCCGCTCCAGGTGGTGGATCGCGTCGACCAGTACGACATCGTCGTGACGGTGGCCGGCGGCGGCCTCTCCGGCCAGGCCGGCGCGGTGCGCCACGGCCTGTCCAAGGCCCTCACCTACTTCGAGCCCGAGCTGCGTTCGCCGCTGAAGCGCGAAGGCTTCCTGACCCGCGATCCGCGCGTCGTCGAGCGCAAGAAGTACGGCCGCAAGAAGGCTCGCCGCAGCTTCCAGTTCTCGAAGCGCTAAGGCGACCTCTTCGGTCACTGCAAAAAGGAGGGCGGGCCCGCGAGGGCCCGCCCTTTTTCTTTTTCGCCCCGTCCGGGATGGCCTCAGGCGTTCAACGCCTTCTCCAGCTCGCCCTTCGACATGGTGGAGCGGCCCGGGATGTTCTTCGCCCGCGCCTTCTGCATGAGCTCGGCCTTGGTCGGGCCGCCGTCCCGGCTCTTGGTCCCGTGCGAGGCCTTGCGCGCGGCGGCCGCCTTCTTCGCCACGTCCTTCGGCTGCTTCGAGTGCTGCTGGCCCTTGGCGCTGTCGGCGCGCTTCTTGGCGGTGGAGCGCTTGTACTCCTCGTCCGAGAGTTCCTCGCGGGCCTTCTTCGGCAGGTAGCGCTCGCCGGTCTTGCCGCTCTCCTTGCCCGACTTGGTGCCCCACTCCTCGTCGGTCCACTGCTTGAGGTGGTTGTCGGACGACTTCTTGCCCTCGTAGCCGCCGCCCTCCTCCTTGTATTCCTGCACGGCCATCTGGGCCTTGCGGGCCGACCACTGGCCGGGCTTGCCGCCCTTCGAGGAGTGGGTGACGTCCTTCTTCACCTTCTCCCACAGTTTCGGGTCGGACTTCTTGGCGGTGCCGGCCATGTTGGGCTCCTCTTGTCGTCTGCTTCGATCTGGCAGCACAACCGGGGCGGTGCGGGCCGGGTTCCTCTGGGGTGGAGCTGGACGGGCAGGTTCTCCTGTGGACGGCCGAACGACACGAGACCGTCGCGAATCATGCGGCATCGTCCTGCATCCCGATCGTCCCGCATCCAAGGAGATCGTCTTTGCCGATTGACTCGACGGTCCCTCGCCCGCAATCACCACCCGCGCCGTTCGGCATCGGCCGGTCCGCGCCACGGAGTTCTCGCCCATGACCCGCAAGCACAGCCCGAGCGTCTTCATCGACGGCGAGGCCGGCACGACCGGTCTCGGCATCCGCGAGCGCTTGGCGGCCTTCGACGACATCCAGCTGCGATCGATCCCGCACGAGAGCCGCAAAGACCCGGAAGCCAAGCGCGCGCTCCTGTCCGAGGTCGACCTCGTGGTGCTGTGCCTGCCCGACGACGCCTCGCGCGAGACGGCGGCGCTCGCCGATTCGCTTCCCGGCGGCGGCCCGCGGCTGCTGGACGCCAGCACCGCCTACCGGGTCGATCCGGCCTGGACCTACGGCTTCGCCGAGCTGGCGCCCGAGCAGGAAACCGCGATCCGGGCCTCGCGCCGCGTCTCCAACCCGGGCTGCTACCCGACCGGCGCCATCGCGCTGCTGCGCCCGCTGATCGATGCCGGCCTGGTTCCGGCCGATTTCCCCGTCAGCATCAACGCGGTATCGGGCTACAGCGGCGGCGGCCGCAAGATGATCGAGGCCTACGAGGCCGGCGAGGCTCCGGCCTTCCAGCTCTACGGCCTCGGCTTCGGCCACAAGCACCTGCCCGAGACCCAAAAATACAGCGGCCTGACCCGCCGGCCGATCTTCGTTCCGTCGGTGGGCAACTTCCGGCAGGGCATGCTGGTGTCGATCCCACTCCACCTCGACCTGCTGCCCGGCACGCCCCGCGTCGCCGACATCGAGGCGGCGCTGTCCGCCCGCTACCCCGGCGCCGGGCTCGTCAAGGTCGTGGCCGCGGCCGAGGACGGCGCCGACCGCGAGCGCATCGAGCCGGAAGCGCTCAACGACACCGACACGCTCGAGCTGCGCGTGTTCGGCTCCGATGCGCACCGCCAGGCGGTGCTGGTCGCGCGCCTCGACAACCTCGGCAAGGGCGCGTCCGGCGCCGCGGTACAGAACCTGCGCCTGATGCTCGACCTCGACTAGGATCGAGGGCCGGAGGGCAACGAAGCCCTCCGGCTTTTCGCTGGGATCACCCCCGCGGCGGGATCTCCAGCCCCCGCTGCACCGCCGGGCGGGCGAGCCCCCGCTCCAGCCAGACCGGGACGGCCGCGAGCGCGTCGTACTCCACCAGCTCCCGCGCCTCGTAGAAGCCGATCAGGTTGCGCACCCAGCCGAGCATCGCGATGTCGGCGATGGTGTAATCCGCGCCCATGATCCAGTCGCGGCCGGTGAGCCGGGTCTCCAGCACCCCGAGCAGGCGCTTCGACTCGTCGCGGTAGCGGTGGAGCGGCCGCTTGTCCTCGATCTCCCGGCCGGCGAACTTGTGGAAGTAGCCGAGCTGGCCGAACATCGGCCCGACCGCCGCCATCTGGAAGAACAGCCACTGGGCGGTCTCGTAGCGCCCGGCCGGGTCGGCGGGAATCAGCCGCCCGGTCTTCTCGGCGAGGTAGAGCAGGATCGCGCCCGATTCGAACAGCGCGAGCGGCTTACCCCCCGGCCCGTCCGGATCGATGATCGCCGGAATCTTGCCGTTCGGGTTGAGCGACAGGAATTCCGGGATCCAGGTCTCGTTCTTGCCGATCTGGACGGTGTGGGCCTCGTAGGGCAGGCCGAGCTCCTCCAGCGCGATCGACACCTTCACGCCGTTCGGGGTCGGGAAGGAGTAGAGCTGGATCCGGTCCGGGTGCCGGGCCGGCCAGCGGGCGGTGATCGGAAAGGCGGAGAGGTCGGGCATCGCGAGGAAGCTCCCTGGAGGTCCCGCGACGATACCCGACCCCGCCGGCCTTAGTCAGTCCTTGGCGGCGAAGTGCGCGGCGATCCGCGGCAGGTGGTCGGCCCCGTGCCCCGCCTCGGCGACGCGATCGAGATCGGCCAGCACCCCGGCGGCGACGGCCCGCTCGGCGCCCAGCCCCTCGGCCATCGCCACGTAGTAGCTCAGATCCTTGCGCGCATTGGCGATCGAGAACTGCATCGGCGAGGAATCGCCCGAGATGAGGAACGGCGACAGCCGGTCGAGGGCCGCGCCGTGGCCGCCGCCCTTCCTCAGCACCTCGACCAGCACCTCCGGGGCGATGCCGGCGCGCCCGGCGCAGGCCGCGGATTCGGCGAGCAGGGTGACGAAGCCGAGCGAGACGTAGTTGTGCAGGAGCTTCAGGGTGTGGCCGGCCCCGGCCTCCGCGCCGGCATGGAAGATGTTCTCGGCGAAGGCCGAGAGCAGCGGGTGCATCGCCTCGAACAGGTCCGGCTCGGCGCCGACCAGCAGGTTCAGGCGCCCCTCCGCCGCCTCCTTCGGCGTGCGGGTCATGGGCGCATCGAGGAAGCGCCCGCCGGCCTCGCGCACGGCGGCCGCGACCCGCGCCGTCGAGGCCGGCACGGCGGTCGAGCAATCGACCACCACCGTGCCGGGGCGCAAGGAGGCGAGCACGCCCCCGTCCCCGAGAAGAACGTCCTCGACCTGCGGCGTGCCGGTGACGCACAGGATGACGACCTCGCTCGCGCCCGCCAGCGCCGTCCGGTCCGGATGGCGCGTCGCGCCGAGGGCGTCGAGGTCGTCCGTCGGCTGGTTGCCCGGATGGTCGAGGTAGCCCAGCGGCCAGCCCTTGCGGGCGAGGTTGAGGGCGATGCCGTGCCCCATCAGCCCGACGCCGACGATTCCGACGCGCTGCTTGCTCATGACGAAGTCTCCGTGAGGGATAGGGGGTCAGACGAGGGCGCGACGCACGGCGTCGGTCACCTCGGTGCAGGTTGCGGCCCCGCCGAGGTCGCGCGGCACGGCCCGCCCTTCGGCGAGCACCGTGCCGACCGCCGCCTCGATCCGGTCGGCCGCGGAGGCGAGACCCGCATCGCCGTTCCGCTGGCCGAGCCAGCGCAGCATCATCACCCCCGACAGGATGGTGGCGATCGGGCTCGCGGCGTCCTGCCCGGCGATGTCGGGCGCCGAGCCGTGGGCGCCCTGGAACAGGGCGTGACCGTCGCCGATCTCGCCCGAGGGCGAGATGCCCATTCCGCCGACGGTGGCGGCGCCCAGATCCGATATGATGTCGCCGAACATGTTCTCGGCCACGATCACGTCGTAGCTGTCGGGCCGCTTGAGCATGTGGACGGTGATGGCGTCCGCGTACGCGTAATCGATGGCGATGTCGGGGTACCCCGCATGCACCTCGTCGCAGATCCGGCGGAAGAAGGCGTAGCTGCGCAGGATGTTGGCCTTGTCGCAGACCGTCACCCGCCGCTGCCCGTCCCGCGGGGCGCCGTTGCGCCCGGCGGCGAGATCGAAGGCGAAGCGCGCCACGCGCTCGGTGCCCTTGCGCGTCACCACCAGGCTATCGGAGGCGATCTCGTCGCGCAGCACCACGCCGGCGCCGCGGCTGGCATAGAGCCCCTCGGTGTTCTCGCGCACGATGACGTAGTCGATGCCGCCGCCCTCGAAGGCGCGCAACGGCGAGAGCACGCCGGGCAGAAGCTTGATCGGCCGGACGTTGGCGTAGAGGTCGAGGCGGAAGCGCAGGCGCAGGTGCAGATCGTTGCCGACCTCCGTCCCGTCCGGATAGACCACGCCCGGCAGGCCGGCCGCCCCGTGCAGGATCGCGTCGGCGTCGCGGCAGCCCGCGAATGTGTCGTCGGGCAGGACGTGCCCGCTCTTGGTGTAGTGCCCGGCGCCGCCCTCCAGCATCTCGAAGGCGAGGGTGCCGGCGCCGCAGGCCTCCGTCAGCACCGCCATCGCCGCGCGCGTCACCTCGGGCCCGATGCCGTCGCCCTCGATGGTGGCGATGCGATACTGCGCCATCTCTCCGCTCCTCCCCGGCGATCCACGTTCGACGCGGACCCTTTGCGGGAGCGCCTACCATGGCGCCGCGGATCGCGACATCCGGTCCGATGCATGCGAGGGTCCACGGCAAGGGATCCCCGTCGAGGGATCCGCGCCAGGGAGGAGCCGCCGATGGCGGGAGAGCCGTTCACCTACCACGTGCCCGAGGCCGCGCTCGACGATCTGCGCGAGCGCCTCGCCCGTACACGCCTGCCCGACCAGGCGCCCGAGGCGCCCTGGACCTACGGAACGGACGTGACCTACCTCGCCGACCTGATCGCCTACTGGCGCGACGGGTTCGACTGGCGCGGGGAGGAGGCCGCCCTCAACGCCTTCCCGCAGACCATCCAGCGCATTGGCGAGATCGACATCCACTGCCTGCACGTACCGGGACGAGGGCCGAACCCGCGCCCGCTCCTCCTCTGCCACGGCTGGCCGGGCTCGGTGTTCGAGTTCCTCGACCTCATCCCGCGCCTGACCGACCCGGTCCGCTTCGGCGGCCGGCCGGAGGACGCCTTCACGGTGGTGGCGCCCTCGCTCCCCGGCTACGGCCTGTCGTTCCGCCCGGGCCAGCCGCGCCTCGGCGTCGAGGAGATCGCCGACCATTTTTCGGAGTTGATGACGCGGCTGGGTTACGACCGCTTCATGGCGCAGGGGGGTGATTGGGGCGCCTTCATCACGACGCGGCTCGCCTGGCGCTACCCCGAACGGGTGGAGGGCCTGCACCTCAACATGCTGCCCGTGCGCCGCGACCTCTCGGGCCGCGACGCGACGCCGGAGGAAGCCGCGCATTACGAGCGCGTCGGCGCCTGGCTGAAGGAGGAGACCGGCTACCAGTGGATCCAGGGCACCAAGCCCCAGACGCTGGCCTTCGCGCTCACCGATTCCCCGGCCGGCCTCGCCGCCTGGATCGTGGAAAAGTTCCGGTCCTGGTCGGATTGCGACGGCGCGATCGAGACGGCGATCCCGCGCGACCGGATGCTCGCCAACATCGCGCTCTACTGGTTCACCGGCGCCATCGGCTCGTCGTTCCATCCCTACTATTCCCGGATGCACCGGCCCTGGCCGGTCCCGGACGGCGAGCGGGTCCAGGTGCCGACCGCCTACGCGGCGTTCCCCAGGGAGATGGTCCGCCCGCCCCGCTCGCTCGCCGAGCGAACGATGTTCGCGGATCTCCGCCGCTGGACCGAGATGCCGTGCGGCGGCCACTTCGCCGCCCTCGAGCAGCCGGATCGCCTCGCCGAGGATATCCGCGCCTTTGCGGGCGCGCTGCCGCGATAGCTTGTGCCGTCCCGGCTTGCGGCTGGGCGCAGATCCGCCGCAGGGGTCCGGCCGGAGCCTGGGCATAGTCCCCTCCCCGCTCGCCCTTCCGGGGTCCGGCCCCGTGTTGACAGGGGAGCCGGCTACCCTTAGACAGCCGCTCACCGACGGGGCGCCGACGAACTGGCTGCCCCGCCGAACCTCCCCAGAGACGAGCGAGCAAGGGCCAGGGCAACCCGGCGCTGCTTTTCGTTTCCGAGAAGGTCGAGATCCGGCTTCGACCGGAT
>NZ_JAZFXT010000049.1:0-17757 GCF_036448855.1 Methylobacterium ajmalii | reverse complement strand
TCGCCCACGACTTCAACAACCTGCTCACGATCATCCGCTCGTCGGTGGATTTCCTGCGCCGGCCCGAGCTGCCGGAGGCGCGGAAACGCCGCTACCTCGACGCGGTGTCCGACACGGTGGACCGGGCCGCCAAGCTCACCGGCCAGCTCCTCGCCTTCGCCCGCCGCCAGGCCCTGTCGCCGGCGGTGTTCGACGTCGGCGAGAAGGTGCGCGGCGTCGCCGACATGATCGACACGGTCACCGGCGCGCGGGTGCGGGTGGTGGTCGAGGTGCCCGACCATCCGTGCTTCGTGCGCGCCGACCTCAGCCAGTTCGAGACCGCGCTCATCAACATGGCGGTCAACGCGCGCGACGCCATGGACGGCCAGGGCACGCTCACCCTGACGCTGACCTGCGGTGCCGCGATGCCGCCGATCCGGGGACACGCCGGCTCGCAGAACGCCTTCGCGGCGGTCTCGCTCACCGATACCGGGCCCGGCGTGCCGCCGGACCTGATCGGCCGCATCTTCGAGCCGTTCTTCACCACCAAGGAGGTCGGCCGCGGCACGGGGCTGGGCCTGTCGCAGGTCTTCGGCTTCGCCAAGCAGTCGGGCGGCGACGTCGACGTGACGAGCAGCCCCGGCCGCGGCGCCACTTTCACGCTCTACCTGCCGGAGGCGCCGGCCATGAGCGAGTCCGGCGACGGGGCCGCCGCCGACGCGCCGGCCTCGCCGATCGGTGCCGGCGAGAGCGTGCTGGTCGTCGAGGACAACATCGAGGTCGGCCGCTTCTGCACGCAGATCCTCCAGGACCTCGGTTACCGCACCACCTGGGCCACCAACGCCGAGGAGGCGCTGGAACGGCTCGGGCCGGACGGGGCGGGGTTCGACGTGGTGTTCTCCGACGTGGTGATGCCCGGCATGGGCGGGCTCGCGCTCGCCCACGAGCTGCGGCGCCGGATGCCGGGCCTGCCGGTGGTGCTCGCCTCCGGCTACAGCCACGTGCTCGCCCAGGACGACGCCCACGGCTTCGAGCTCCTGCACAAGCCGTACTCGGCCGAGCAGCTCGGCCACATCCTGCGCCGGGTCGCCCGGCCGGGACGGCCGCGCCGGACGGCCTGACCCGGGCGACGCGGGGCCGAGCGCCGCCCGGGGACGCCGTTAGGGCCTCGGCGCGGCCTGCCCGGGCGTCCCTTGGGGGGCCGTTTGGCCCGGAGCCATTTGGCCGGGTTCGGCGCCGGGCTGTCCGGGCAGCTCGACCGGCTTGCCGTCGTTGAGGTCGCGGCCGGCATTCGGGTCGGTGCCGGTGCGCTGCAGGTGGGCGCGCATCTGCCACTGGTACTTGGCGATGCCGTGCTCGACCTCCTGGAGCAGGTTCGAGGTGGTGGGGTCGATGTCCTCCGTCACCTTGATGCCCCGGTTCACCTCCTCGCCGACGCGCTTGTAGGCCTGGGTGAACCAGGCCAGGACCTGGGCGTCGTCGAGGAAGCCGCCCGGGATCTCCGGCACGCCCGAGGTCCGCACGATGGTGTTGGCCCGCCCGTCCGCCGAGGCGCCGACGGCGAGCAGCCGCTCGGCGATGGTGTCGGCGTATTTCGACAGGCCCTCGTAATGCTCCTGCAGCAGCAGGTGCAGCGGGTAGTACAGGGTGCCGGAGACGTTCCAGTGCGCCTGCTTGGTCTGGAGCTGGAGCTGCTGCAGCTCGGTCAGCGTCTGCTGCAGGGCGCCGATGTCCTTGCGCAGCGCGTCCTCGCCGGCGCCGAGGTCGATCCAGGGCTGGCGGCTGATCTCGTTCGTCGGAAATGCGCCGGTCGGCTGGCGGCTCGCGACCGGCGTGGGCGAGGCCCGGCGCACCGCGTCGCTGCGGGCCGCCGCGGCCTGGGAATCGCCCGCGGGCGCGGCGGGCTGGCCGCTGGAAGCCCCGGCGGCCGGTCCGGTGGCCTCTGCGACCCGGATGCGGGCGAGGATCGCGGCCGCCCCGGGGGCACCCGCCGTGCCGGTAGGCACGGTCCCGGTGGCGGCCAGCGCCGGCGACAGGGCGGCGGAGCCGGCGAGGAGCAGCGCGGCGAACGCGCGGAGGGAGTGGGTCATCAGAACGATCCGAGGTTGCGGCGGCGTCGGGACCGATCGGTCCGGCGCCCGCACCTCAAGGAATCCGGCGGAGCGCCGTTCCTGAATGACAAGGAATTTAGTCTCACGTACCACGGGGCCGGCCCTGTGGCCCGGGGGCGCGAACCGCGCCTGTTCGTCCGATCTCCCGAAATGTTCCATAATGCTAATTATGCGACTCGCGGATCGGGGTGCGCTGCCTGTGTCTGCCGGGCTCCGGCCCCCCGCCCCGCGAGAAAAAACCCGCGGGGCGTCGCGCCGGGTCGTCAGAGCGCCGCGATCAGCGTCCGGGCCTTGGCGGCGACCTGTTCGGGCGTGTCGCCGGGCTTGTAGAGCGAGGAGCCGCAGCCGTAGCCGCTGGCGCCGGCGGCGCGCCAGGCCGGGAGGCCGGCGGCATCGACTCCGCCGACCGGGATGAGCGGCGTGCCCGCCGGCAGCACCGCCCGCAGGGCCTTCAGCATCGGCGGACCGCCGGCCTCGGCGGGAAACAGCTTGAGCGCGTCGGCCCCGGCATCGAGCAGGCCGAACGCCTCGGCCGGGGTCAGGAAGCCCGGCATCGCCACCAGGCCGCGGGCCTTGGCGGCGCGCACCAGGGCCGGATCGGCGTGGGGCGTCACCAGCAGGCGGCCGCCCGCCCCGGCCACCGCCGCCACCTCGGCCTCGCGCCGGATCGTCCCGGCGCCGACGAGGGCCCGGTCGCCGAGGCGGGCCGCCAGGCGGCGCACGCTCTCGATCGGCTCGGGCGAGTTGAGCGGCACTTCGAGGATCGCCACGCCGGCGTCCACCAGCGCCTCGCCGACCGCCTCGACCTCGTCCGGCCGCACGCCGCGCAGGATCGCCACCAGCGGGCAGCGCGCCAGCCAGCCCGTCACGTCCGGGGTTCCGTCGTCGCGCATCATGCCCACTGGATCCTCTCCCCGATCAGCGCCAGGCCGCGGGCGGCCGCGTCGGGATCGCCGGGCACCGCCTCGCCGCCCTTGAGGGCGATCGCCCGGCCGTAGAGCGCCATCAGCGGGCCCGAGCCCACCAGGCGCACGAGCGCAGGTCCCGCCATGGCGGCGCCCTCGAGGGCGGCCGCGACCTCGTGCCCGATCAGCAGGCCCGACAGGTAGCTCGCCGCATCCTCCGGCGCGAGCCGGCCGAACAGCCCGAGGGTGCGGGTGCCGAACAGGTGGTGGAGCAATCCGCCGCCCTCCGCGGAGCGGGCGACGCCCGCCGCGAAGGCCGGCCCGACCTCCGCCGGCCCGGTCATCATCCGGCCCAGGATGGTATGGTCCTTGAGCGCCGCGAAGGCCTCGCCGGTCATGTGGGTGGAGAAGCCCGCGATGCGCCCGCCCGCGACCCGCACCCACTTGGCGTGGCTGCCCGGCAGGCAGAGGAGCGCGTCCTCGTCCGGCCGCGCGAGCGTCCCGACGACCTGGACCTCCTCGCCGCGCATCACCTCGGGCGTGCCCGCCGCGTCCGTGGCGCTCAGGCCCGGCACCAGCCGCACCGCGGCGCCCGGGAACGGCACCGGCACGACGGCGCCGGCGAGCGCGTCGAGCCCCGCCGGACAGGCGAGGTACGGCGCCTCCTGCCAGCCTTGGCGGCTGCCGACCATGCCGGCGAGCAGCACCCGGGTCTCCCCGTCCGCCAGCCAGTCGCCGACCATCTCGGTCAGCGCCGCCGGAAAGCCGCCCTCGGGCACCCGCAGGATGCCGCCGGCGCCCTCGCGCCGCGCCAGCACCGCTCCGTCCGGCGCGAGCCGGTAGGCACGGGCGCTGCTCGTTCCCCAATCCACCGCGATCATGCGCAACCCTGTGCCCCAAGGGCGGTGCACGCGCAACCGCGCCGCGCACCGCTTGACGCCGGTTTCGGCCGCTCCTATCCAGACTGAAAGGTTGCAACTGAAACCAATTCGACTGGGCAGGAAAGGACCGCCGCCATGACGATCCAGGCGCCGTCCGGGCTTCGTTCCGCCGCGACAGGCTCGGGCTTGAGCCCAGGGTACATGTCTGGCTTCGGCAACGGCTTCGAGACCGAGGCGCTGCCGGGCGCCCTGCCGGTCGGCCGCAACTCGCCCCAGAAATGCCCCTACGGCCTCTACGCCGAGCAGCTCTCCGGCTCGCCCTTCACCGCGCCGCGCACCGCCAACGAGCGCTCCTGGCTCTACCGCATCCGCCCGACGGTCGCCCATTGGGGCGCGTTCCGGCCGGTCGATGCCCGCCTCTGGCTCACCGCCCCGGGCGGGACCGTCGACCTGCCGCCGGCGCCGCTGCGCTGGGATCCGGTGCCGATCCCGGCCGAGCCGCTGTCCTTCGTCGAGGGCATCCGCACCATGACGCTCGCCGGCGATGCGGGGGCGCAGGCCGGCATGGGCGCGCACCTCTACCTCGCCACCCGGTCGATGCGGGACGAGTACTTCTATAACGCCGACGGCGAGATGCTGGTGGTGCCGCAGGAGGGCGGCCTGCGCTTCCGCACCGAGTTCGGGGTGATCGAGGCCGGCCCCGGCGAGATCGTGGTGATCCCCCGCGGCGTGAAGATCGCCGTGGAGCTGCTCGACGGCCCGGCCCGGGGCTACCTGTGCGAGAATTACGGCGGCGCCTTCACGCTGCCGGAGCGCGGCCCGATCGGCGCCAACTGCCTGGCCAACCAGCGCGACTTCCTCACGCCGGTCGCGGCCTACGAGGACCGCGACGCCCCCGGCACGATGCTGGTGAAGTGGGGCGGCCGGCTCTGGGCGGCGGAGATCGCGCACTCGCCTCTCGACGTGGTGGCCTGGCACGGCAACTACACGCCCTACAAGTACGACCTGCGCAAGTTCGCGCCGGTCGGCCCGATCCTGTTCGACCACGCCGACCCGTCGATCTTCACGGTGCTGACCTCGCCCTCCGAGACGCCCGGCACGGCCAACATCGACTTCGTGATCTTCTCCGACCGCTGGCTGGTGGCGGAAAACACCTTCCGGCCGCCCTGGTACCACCTCAACGTGATGAGCGAGTTCATGGGGCTGGTCTACGGCGTCTACGACGCCAAGACCGGCGGCGGCTTCCGTCCGGGCGGCGCCTCACTGCACAACACGCTCCTGCCGCACGGGCCGGACGTCGACGCCTTCGAGAAGGCCTCGAACGTCGAGTTGAAGCCCCACAAGCTCGAGGGCACGCTGGCCTTCATGTTCGAGACGCGGTTTCCCCAGAAGGTCAGCCGCTTCGCCGCCGAGACCCCGGCGCTCCAGGCGGAGTACGGCGCCTACGGCCGCAAGCTGGAAAAGCACTTCGACCCGAACCGCCCGGAGCCGCGCTGATGCCGACCTCTCACGCGACGGATCTCGACCACACCCACGACCCGGGCGTCCGCTGCGGCGTGCCGGGGGCCGACGGGCATCCGGACTTCCCGATCCAGAACCTGCCGCTCGGCGTGTTCTCGCCGCCCGGCGGGGCGCGCCGGGCCGGCGTCGCGATCGGCGACCACGTCCTCGACCTCGCCGCGGCGCACGCCGCGGGACTTCTCACCGGCGAGGCGGCCCGGGCGGTCGCGGCGGCGGAATCCGGCGACCTCGCCGGGATGCTCGCCCTCGGCGCCGGGCCGCGCCGGGCCCTGCGCCACCGGCTCTTCGCGCTCCTGCGGGCGGACAGCCCGGACCGCGACCGGGTGCCGGCGCTGCTGCACGAGGCCGGCGCCTGCACCCTGCACCTGCCGGCGCGGATCGGCGACTACACCGACTTCTTCGTCGGCATCCACCACGCCATGAACACCGGGCGCCAGTTCCGGCCCGACCAGCCGCTTCTGCCGAACTACAAGCACCTGCCGGTCGGCTATCACGGCCGCGCCTCGTCGATCCGCCCCTCCGGCACGCCGGTGCGCCGGCCGCGCGGCCAAGCCAAGCCTCCGCATCTCGACGCGCCGGTCTTCGGCCCGTCGCGCCGGCTCGACTACGAGCTGGAGCTCGGGGTGTGGATCGGGCCCGGCAACGCACTCGGGGCGCCGGTGCCGGTGGCGGAGGCGGCCGACCGGATCGCGGGCTTCTGCCTGCTCAACGACTGGTCGGCGCGCGACATCCAGGGCTGGGAGTACCAGCCGCTCGGGCCTTTCCTTGCAAAAAGCTTCGCCACGACGATCTCGCCCTGGATCGTCACGCCCGAGGCGCTGGCGCCGTTCCGCATCCCGCAGGCGCCGCGGCCCGACGGCGATCCGACCCCCCTGCCCCATCTCCTCGACCCCGCCGACCAGGCCGGCGGCGCCCTCGACCTCGACCTCGAGATCCTGCTCTCGACCGCGTCCTCCCGCGAGGCCGGGCTGCCGCCCCACCGGGTCGCGCGCTCCAACGCGCGCCACATGTACTGGACGGTGGCGCAGATGGTGGCCCACCACACCAGCGGCGGCTGCAACCTGCGCCCGGGCGACCTCCTGGGCACCGGCACCCTGTCGGGCCCGGAGCCCGAGGCCTGCGGCAGCCTGCTCGAGACCACCGAGGGCGGCAAGGTGCCGCTCCGCCTCGCCCACGGCGAGGAGCGCCGCTTCCTCGAGGACGGCGACGAGGTGATCCTGACGGCCCACGGCCGGCGCGAGGGTTTCGCGCCGATCGGCTTCGGCCCCTGCCGGGCCGTGGTGCTGCCCGCCCCGTGAGCCGGCTGCCATGACCTGGTATCCGGTCGCCGACCTCGCCGACTTCGCGGAGCGCCCGGTGCTCGCCCGAGAGGCCGGGGGCGTCGCCCTCGCGCTCTATCGCCTCGACGGCGCGATCCACGCCACGCAGGCTTTGTGCACCCATGCGGGCGTCTCCCTCGCCGGGGGCGAGGTGGTGGAGGGCTACATCGAGTGCCCGGCCCATTACGGCCTGTTCGAGATCACCACCGGCCGGGCCCAGGGCGGGCCGGTCTGCCGCGACCTCGCGACCTACCCGGTCCGGGTCGAGGGGACGGTGATCTGGGTCGAGGTCGCGCCGCGGGGCGCGTGACCGGACCGGGATCCCTCGGGTGCTCGCCGCCCCGCCCGCGTCAGCGGGCCGGGATCTCGATCGTGCCGCTGGTGCGGGCCGCCCGCGTGATCGCGTCGACGACCCGCAGGTTCTGCAGCCCGTCGCGGGCGCTCACGAGCGGTGCGGCCTCGCCCCGGATCACCGCCGCGAAATGCGCGATCTGCTCCGCCAGCGGGTCGGTGCGTTCCACCGCCAGCGTCTCGCAGGCGAAGGGCTCGAACCAGGAGCGCGCGCCCGCGTAGCGCTTCACCCGCATGGTCGGCACGGCGAGCGAGCCCTCGGTGCCGAGGATCGTGTAGGCGTCCTCGTCCGGATAGGTCGGGTAGTCGGCGTTCTCGCGCGAGGTCTGCTCCCAGCTCCGGGCCGCGGCGGCCGTGTCGGAGAGCAGGAAGGTGCCGAGGGCACCGTTGGCGAAGCGCAGGGTCATCGCCACCGTGTCCTCGACGGCAAAGCCCCGCACGGCGTTCGAGGCGGTGGCCTGGACCGCGGCGATCTCGCCCACCAGGGCGCGCAGGTTGCCGATCTCGTGGATCATGTTGATGAGGAGCGGACCGCCGCCCGGCTCGCGCCGCCAGGCGTTTGCCCCCGCGAAATAGGCGTCGGGCTTGCAGAAGACCGCGCTGCCCATCACCCCGACGATCCGGCCGAGGAGCCCGGCCCGCACCGCCTCGACCGCGCGGCGCAGGAGGGGGCTGTGCAGGCGGTGATGGCCGACCAGCACCCGGGCCCCGGCCGCCTCCGCCGCCGCGACCAGGCGCTCGCCCTCCTCCAGGCCGTGCGCGAGGGGTTTCTCGATGAGAACCGGGATCCCGGCCGCGATGCAGGCGAGCCCCTGCGGGACGTGCAGGCGGTTGGGCGTCGCCAGCACTACCCCGTCCGGCGGATCGGCGGCCAGGCACGCCTCCAGGGTGTCGTGGAACGCGACGCCCTCCCGGGCGGCGATCGCGGCGGCGTCCGGGCCGGGATCGACGATCGCCGCGAGCCGCGTCCCGGGGTGCTTCCCGATCTCCTCGACGTGCCGACGCCCGATCTGCCCCGCCCCCGCGACGGCGATTCTCACCTCGTCCATGTCTGCCCGTGCGTGCTCGCCGCCCCGTCGCGCCGGTTCCGCGGCGCTCGGGCGGGCTGACGCCGGGCCTCGGCCCGGCGCAAGGCCGGTATCCGGCAAGATGCCTCGGACCTACCGGTCCCCCGCCAGCCCCTGCCCGCTCGCCGCCCCGGCGAGCGCCAGGATCGCCCGGTTGAGCGGCACGGCGATCCCGTGCCGCTCGGCCGCCGCCACGACGGCGCCGGTGAGATGGGCGTGCTCCAGCGGCCGGCCGGCGAGGCGGTCGTAGAGCATCGAGCTGCCGCCGTCGGCCGGCATGCGCGTGTAGCCGTCGAGGATGCGCGTGGCGTCCTCGTCGGTGAGCTGCGCGCCCTCGGCGTTGGCGACCCGGATCACCTCGTCCATCAGCCCGCGGCCGAGCTCCCGGATCGCCGGGTCGTTGAAGACCACGATGCGGCGCAGGGTGAGCGCCGTGACCGGGTTGACCACCGCGTTGCTCAGCAGCTTGCGCCAGGCGACGGTGACGAAATCCGCCTCCTGGGTGATCTCGAACGGCGTGCCGGAAAACAGCTCGGCGAAGGCGGCGCCGTCGGCGCCCGCCGGCACGGTCATCCGGGTGCCGCCGTGATGGGCGATGCGGCCGGGCGCCGTGCGCTCGACCGAGCAATAGATGATCGCCGGCAGCACCGGCGCGCCCGCCGGCAGGTGCGGCCGCGCCCGCTCGGACTGCCCGACGCCGTTCTGGATCACCACCACCCGGGTGCCGGGCCCGACGAGGCTGCGAAACCAGGGCTCGGCGCCCGCGGTATCCTGCGCCTTGGTGGTCACCAGCACCCAGTCGGCGGGGCCGACTGCGCCCGGATCGGCGACGATGCGCACCGGCACCTCGCGCTCGCCGGACGCGTCGGTGACGACGAGGCGGTCGAACGGCGTGCGCACGCAGAGCGTCACGTCGCGCCCGACCCGCTCCAGCGCCCCCGCCAGGTAGCCGCCGATCCCGCCGCTCCCGATCACCGCGACGCCGCCCGCCTGCCTGGTGCCGTCCGCCATGTCCCGCTCGCTCTCGATATCGATTCCAGGGACTAACCTTAGGCCGGCGCCGGGGCCCCGGAAAGGCGGCGGGGATGCGGGTGAGGCCTGCATCCCCGGCGCGCCGCCGTCCGGGTCCGTCCCTTGTCCGCTGCGGTGCGGGATCTAGCTTCCCGGCCGCAAGCGCCCAAAGGTCAGGAGAGCCCCATGACGTCGCACGTCCCGGTGGAGGGGCACGCCGCCTCCGGCAGCAAGCCGGCCCCGCCCGCGACCCTGGTGATCTTCGGGGCCGGCGGCGACCTGACGAAGCGCCTGCTGATGCCGGCGCTCTACAACCTCGCCGGCAGCCGCCTCCTCGACGAGACGACCACGATCTGGGGTGTCGACCATACCGGCAGCTCGGACGAGAGCTGGCGCAAGAGCCTCTCCGACACGATGGAGTCCTTCACGAAGGACGAGACCGCGGAGTTCCACGCCAAGCACATCGACCCCACGGCCTGGGGCTTCGTGCGCGACCGGCTGCACTATCTCGAGGGCGACTTCCTGGCGCCCGAGACCTACAAGACGATCGCCGAGAAGATCCCCGGCAACGCGGTGTTCTACCTCGCGGTGGCGGCACGGTTCTTCGCGCCGATCGTCGAGCACCTGGGCCAGGCCGGGCTCCTGAAGCAATCCGACGACGTTTTTCGCCGGGTGGTGATCGAGAAGCCGTTCGGCAGCGACCTCGCCTCGGCCCAGGAGCTGAACAAGCGGCTGCTCACGGTGGCCGACGAATCGCAGCTCTACCGGATCGACCATTTCCTCGGAAAGGAGACGGTGCAGAGCATCATGGCGATCCGCTTCGCCAACGGGATGTTCGAGCCGATCTGGCGCCGCGACTTCGTCGACCACGTCCAGATCACCGCCGCCGAGACCATCGGCGTCGAGGAGCGCGGCGCCTTCTACGAGCCGACCGGGGCGCTGCGCGACATGGTGCCCAACCACCTGTTCCAGCTTCTCTGCATGACCGCCATGGAGCCGCCGGTCTCCTTCGACGCGGAAGCCGTGCGCACCGAGAAGGCGAAGCTCGTCCAGGCGGTGCAGCCGGTCCAGCCCGGCGACGCGGTGCGCGGCCAGTACCGGGCCGGCACCGAGCAGGGCCGCGCCGTGCCGGGCTACCGCGACGAGCCGCATGTCGCGGGCGACAGCCGCACCGAGACCTACGCGGCGCTCAAGCTCACCATCGACAACTGGCGCTGGGGCGGGGTGCCGTTCTATCTTCGCACCGGCAAGCGGATGACCGGGCGGCGCACCGAGATCGCGGTCCACTTCAAGCCGGCGCCCTACCGGCTGTTCCGCGACACGCCCGTGGACCAGGTCGCCCCCAATATCCTGCGGATCATGGTCGATCCGGTCCAGGGGATGACGACCGAGTTCAACGCCAAGGTGCCGGGCCCGTCGATGCGGCTCGGCGCCGTGCGCTCGACCTTCCGGGAGGACGAGTTCTTCCCGCAGGAGCCGAATGTCGGCTACGAGACCCTGCTGTACGACTGCCTGTGCGGCGACGCGACCCTGTTCCAGCGCGCCGACAACATCGAGGCGTCCTGGGCCGCCGTCGATCCGCTGGTGAAGGCCTGGGGGGCGGGCGGCGAGCCGGAGCCCTACGAGGCCGGCAGCGCCGGGCCGAAGGCGGCGGACGAGCTTCTGGCCCGCGACGGCCGGCGCTGGCTGCCGCTCGACGGCGACTGACCGCGGAGCCGCGCGGCCGGCCGACGGGCCCGGGGCGTCGCCTCGGGCTTGAGCCCCCCGGGGCACGGCGCGCGGCCGACGAACCGGCGTGACCGGACCGGAGCGCCTCACGATCGCGCTGCAATCGCGAAGCTCTCTAAGCGTTTGTTTTGTCGTGCTTTCTGCAACGAACCGGTTTCCGCTTCGTCCGAAAATGCTCGAGAGAATCCCGCGATGCCCGATCCCGCTCCCCACCTCGCCGACACCGAGGAAGGCCGCCGGCTCGCCGCCGTCGAGGCCGAGGGCTGGCACCTTTGGGGGCCGTACCTGAGCGAGCGGCAATGGGGCACGGTGCGGGAGGATTACAGCGAAGGCGGCTCCGCCTGGGACTACCTGCCCCACGATCACGCCCGCTCCCGCGCCTATCGCTGGGGCGAGGACGGCATCGCGGGCTTCAGCGACGACCGCCAGCTCTGGTGCCTGTCGCTCGCCCTGTGGAACGGCCGCGACCCGATCCTGAAGGAGCGGATGTTCGGGCTCACCAACGACGAGGGCAACCACGGCGAGGACGTCAAGGAGCTGTGGTGGTACCTCGACGGGACGCCGACGCATTCGTACATGCGGATGCTCTACAAGTACCCGCACGCCCCCTACCCTTACGCCGACCTCGTCGCCGAGAACGCCCGGCGTAAGGGGAAGAACCTGCCCGAATACGAGATCGCCGATACCGGCGTGTTCGAGGGCGGGCGCTACCACGACGTGACGGTGGACTACGCCAAGGCCGCGCCCGACGACGTGCTGATGCGGGTGACCCTCGTCAATCGCGGGCCGGAAGCGGCCGACCTCCACGTCCTGCCGCAGCTTCTGGCCCGCAACACCTGGTCGTGGGGCCGCGAATCCTGGGAGGCCGAGCAGCCCCGGCCGCTGCTGCGCCTGACCGACACCGGCGCCGTCGCGGCGACGCGCGGGCGCGCCCCGGCCCTGCGCTTCGCGGCCCTCCAGCCGGCCGAGTTCCTGTTCTGCGAGAACGAGACCAACACCGGCCGGCTGTTCGGCACGCCCGGCCCCGCCCACCCGAAGGACGCGATCAACGACCGGGTGGTCTCGGGCCGGCACGAGGCGGTGAACCCGCTCGCCGAGGGCACCAAATGCGCCGCCTGGACGAGGATCGCCGTGCCGGCCGGCGGCACCGTGGTCTTGCGCTTTCGCCTGGGCCCGGCGGTGAGCCCCGACGACCGCGATCCGGCCGCCTTCGACGCCGTGATGGCGCGCCGCCTGTCCGAGGCCGACGCCTTCTACGGCGCGCTCCAGCGCGACATCGCCGACCCGGATGCCCGCCTCGTCCAGCGCCAGGCGCTCGCCGGCATGCTGTGGTCGAAGCAGTTCTACCATTTCGACGTGCGGCGCTGGCTCTCCGGCGATCCGGCCCAGCCGGCCCCGCCGGAGGCCCGCCGCCACGGCCGCGACGGCGAGTGGACGCACCTCAACAACGCCGACATCGTCTCGATGCCGGACAAGTGGGAATATCCCTGGTACGCGGCCTGGGACCTCGCCTTCCACTGCGTGACCTTCGCGCTGATCGACCCGGCCTTCGCCAAGGGCCAGCTGATCCTGCTCACCCGTGAATGGTACATGCACCCGAACGGGCAGTTGCCGGCCTACGAATGGGCCTTCGGCGACGTGAATCCGCCGGTTCATGCCTGGGCGGCGCTCCGCGTCTACCGCATGGACCAGGCGATGACGGGAAAACCCGACCGCGCCTTCCTGGAGCGGGTGTTCCACAAGCTGATGCTGAACTTCACCTGGTGGGTGAACCGCAAGGATGCCGGCGACCGCAACGTCTTCCAGGGCGGCTTCCTCGGGCTCGACAATATCGGCCTCTTCGACCGCTCCGCCGAGCTCCCCACCGGCGGCACCCTCGACCAGGCCGACGGCACCGCCTGGATGGCCATGTACAGCCTCAACCTGATGCGCATCGCGCTGGAACTCGCGGTCGAGAATCCGGTCTACGAGGACATCGCCACCAAGTTCTTTGAGCATTTCCTCACCATCGCCGAGGCGATGACCCATGTCGGCGGTGACGGTTCCGGGTTGTGGGACGAAGCGGACGAGTTCTACTACGACGTGCTCAGCCTCCCCGACGGCCGCCAGGTGCCGCTGCGGGTGCGATCCCTCGTCGGGCTGATCCCGCTCTGCGCCGTCGAGGTGCTGGACGAGGGCGTGTCCGAGCGCTTCCCGGCCTTCGCGCGGCGCGCCCGCTGGCTGCTCACCCACCGCCCCGACCTCGCCGCCCAGGTCTCGCGCTGGGAGGAGCCGGGCCGCGGCAACCGGGTGCTGCTCTCGCTGCTGCGCCGCCACCGCATGAAGGCGCTCTTGCGCCGGATGCTCGACGAGGCCGAGTTCCTCTCGCCCCACGGCGTGCGCTCGGTCTCGAAGGCGCACGCCGCCGCCCCCTTCCGCTTTCCCTGGGACGGGCAGACCTTCGCGGTCGATTACGAGCCGGCGGAATCGACCACCGCCGTGTTCGGCGGCAACTCGAACTGGCGCGGGCCGATCTGGCTGCCGATCAACTACCTCCTGGTCGAGGCGCTCACCGAGTTCGGCCGCTTCCACGGCCCCGACTTCACGATCGAGTGCCCGTCGGGCTCGGGCCGCTACCTCACCCTGCCGGAGATCGCCGGGGAGCTGTCGGCCCGCCTCAACCGCCTGGTGCTGCGCGGACCCGACGGCCGCCGCCCGGTCCTGGGCGAGAACCCGCTGTTCCAGGACGACCCGCACTTTCGCGACCACGTCCCGTTCCACGAATACTTCCACGGCGACACCGGCGCGGGCCTGGGCGCGGCGCACCAGACCGGGTGGACGGGGCTGATCGCGCTGCTGCTCCAGCCGCGCCGCGAGGTGGCGGGCGGGCCGGTACCGGCGCCGCCGGAGGGGTGAGGCTTGCCGGGGGGCTCGCCGCATCGCTCCCTACGAGCTGATAGCGTCTTGCCTATCCAGGAAGTCTTGACCGTGTGAGGCCAGTCGGCGGGACCGGGCTCAGGGCGTGATATGGAGACATCCTTCGACCCTCGCCGCCATGTACATCTTGGCGGCGGTCAAAAGCTGTAAGATTATACACTTGTGCCGCCACCAGAGATGATCGTACAAATCTGAATTGCAAGTAATATATTTGTTATACTGCTAATGTGTCACATTTAAGGATTGAATTTCGATTTTCTATCCAACTTCAGGAACAAAATACCTAATAATAATGCTATCACAGAATTGCCTATGAGGGAAAAATTGGCGACATCGGCGAATTTCATCTTAAAAAAGCCAAATTGCAAGATCGGTGTCGTTGTCATGACCTTTGATACAACGCAATGCATTAAGAACGAAATTATGCTTATAAAGCGAAAAAGCTTAAAACAATCGCTATGGAATTTTTTGTTCTCAAACGTCAAGGGTTCATTGCCAAAGACGCGATAAAAAATCGGCTTCTTTAGTAGTGATTTGATTAATAGTCTGAATTTGACGTTTTGATATAGCTGGCCTAAATTTTGATTGATAGCGATAGTAGATAATATTGCTATCGCTATCAAAATAAATAATGCAATGTGGCCTATGTAGCGCGATTCTGCGAGGGGCGACCAATAAGAAAGAACCATTTCTCAGCTCCTGGTTTATCGAGCGCCTCTGATTTTGTCGCGCAAATTCGTATATCTGTCAAACATGACGTAAGGTTTTTAGGATTTTCTTATTATATTATTGATAATATTATACACAAAAATGGATTTTAGATACATTCTTTGCGTCATCTTAGACTCAATGAACTAACGCCTCAACATGAGGTCATCCTGCAAAAAACCTTCAGACTGCATTGAACAGGCTCTGGCGGGGGCAAAAATTCTTGATTTGCAGGAGTATGCCGTCCCACCAACCCTCACCGAAACTCGCGGATCATCCCCGCCCCGCGCCCTCGTCCCACACGCTCCAGCGAAACACCTCGGTGCCGGCGCCGTCGACGATGCGCACCGCCTCGGCGGCGGGGCCGGAGCGCTGGGGCACCCGGGCGCGGCGGAAGAGGCGCAAAGCCCGCTCTCGGGCGGCGTCGAGGCCGGCGGTGCGGACCGAGGCGCGCTGCACCGGCGCGTCCTCGGGGCCGACGATCTCGATGTGGTAGGTCTCGCGCAGCAAGGCTCTGGGGGCTCCCGGTCGGCCCCCTCCATACGGGAGCCGGGCCGGTCGGCGCCAGAGGCCCGGTGCCGCATTCCACCCCCGCGCGGCGCGGGGGGCTTCGGTCCATCGGGGATCAGGTCTTCAGCACCGGCTCGTTGACGTCGCCGCCGCCGCGCCGGGCGAGGTAGGCCGGCTGGAACATGCACATCCGCACCGCGTCGCGGTACTTGCCGTTCACGAAGAACTCGTCGCGCAGGGTGCCCTCGGTCTCGAAGCCGCAGGCCTCGTAGATGCCGATGGCGCGCCGGTTGTCCTTGTCGACGTGCAGGTAGAGCTTGTGGATGTTGAGCACCTTGAAGGCGTAGTCCATGGCGATCTGCGTCGCCCGCAGGGCGTAGCCGCGGCCCTGGAACGACGGGTGGATCGCGATCTGGAACTCGCAGGAACGGTGCAGGTGGTTGATCTCGACGAGCTCGACCAGCCCGGCGCGCTCGTTCTCCGGCGTCGCGATGATGAAACGACGCTCGGTCTGGTTGTGGATGTTGCGCTCGTAGAGCTGCGCCAGCTCGGCGAAGGACTCGTAGGCCTCCTCGAACCAGTAGCGCATGATGCTGTCGTTGTTGTTGAGCTGGTGCACGAAGAGAAGGTCCTCGCGTTCCAGCGGTCGCAGCTTGATGGTCGGGGCCATGGTCGTTCGGAATCTGCCGGCGGGAAGGCCGCGACCCTACTCCTCCGGCGGCGCGCCGTCACCCGCCGACAGCGCGGCGACCGCCTCGGCGAGGCGGTCCCAGCCCTCCGCGATCTGCGTCACCTCGGCGGCGAGCCGGGCGAGGATCGCCGCCGTCTCGGCCTCCTCCGGGCCCGCCTCCGGCCCGGCGCGGATCGGGTCCCGGCGCAGGGCGGCGAGATGGTTGCGCAGCTGGCCCCGCAGGGCGGCGAGGCGTCGCCGTCCGGCCTCCCCGGGCAGCGGCGCGTCCGCCGCCTCGCCTTGCGCGTCGTCCACCAGCTGCAGCCAGCGCGGTTCGGCCCGGGGCATGGCGGCCTCCCTCTGTCCGGCGTCCCTGGCGGGACGGGCGTCCCTGGCGGGACGGGCGTCCTGCGGCAGGACGAAACGCCGGATGCTGCCCGCCGGGCCGCGAACGGGCGCTTAACGAAATCCTGCGAATGCGAGGGATGCCCCGCCGGCCGGCTCGGCGGCGCGAAAACCGCCACATTGCCGTGCCAGGCACGGGGCCGGGCGAGGAGGAAGCGGCGGATGGACGTGCGGGGAAGGACGATCCTGTGCCTGGCTGTCCTCCCGGGCCTCATCCTGGCGGCCGGCCCGCCCGCCGAGGCGGCGCCCAAGCACCTCGCCCCGGTGCCCCCGGCCACCCTCGGCCTGATGGCGGCGCGCAACACCGCGCCCTCGGCGCCGGTGCTGCTCAGGGCCTACAAGCAGGAATCCGAGATCGAGGTGTGGAAGCGGGCGGCGGACGGCCGCTACGTCCACCTCAAGACCTTTCCGATCTGCCGCTGGTCGGGCCAGCTCGGCCCCAAGACCCGCACCGGCGACCGCCAGTCGCCCGAGGGGTTCTACACCGTCGCGGCCCGCCAGCTGAACCCGAACTCGGCCTACTACCTCTCCTTCGACATCGGCTATCCCAACGCCTACGACCGGGCGCATGGCGGCACCGGCTCGGCCCTGATGGTGCACGGCACCTGCTCGTCGGCGGGCTGCTTTGCGATGACCGATCGGCAGGTCGGCGAGATCTACGCCCTGGTGCGCGACGCGCTGGCCGGCGGGCAGGCGGGGTTCCAGTTCCAGGCCTTCCCGTTCCGGATGACCGCGCGGGCCATGGCGCGCCACCGCACCGACCGGCACATCGCCTTCTGGCGCCAGCTCAAGGAGGGCTCGGACCGGTTCGAGGCGACGGGCCGCGAGCCGCTGGTGACCGTCGAGGGCGGGCGCTACGTCTTCGCCCCCTACCCCGACCCGGCGGTCGAGGCCCTGGCGGCGGCGCGGCGCAGCGAGGAGGAGGGCCGCATCCAGGCCCTGGTCGAGGGCGGGATCGAGGCGGTGCGCACCACCTACGCCGATGGCGGGCAGCATCCGAGCTTCACCGCGCTCATCAAGCGCGCCGCGGCCTTCGGCGCGGCGGCCACCGGGGCGACGGCCCCGATGACGAATGCGGCGGCGACCGCCGCCACCGTGACGAGCGCCACCGCCTACGCGCCGGACCCGAGCCCGGCGGCGAGTCCGTTTTCCGCCTTCGTCGTGCCGGCCGGTCTCGGCGAGGTCAGCCGGCCCGAGGCCCTGGCGCTCGCCGGGCGCGAGGTGGTGGTGATCCCGGCGCGCCGACGCCCGCCCGCCCCGATCCACCCGATCCAGGTCGCGGCGGCCTTCGTGCCGCTGCCGGTGATCGAGACCGAGCCGTCCCCGTTCTCGCGCCTGCGCCTGGCGGAGGAACCTTCCCGCCTGACCCTCGCGGCCTCGCCCGAGCCGGCCAAGCCCCGGTTCCTGACGGCGCGGTTCGCGGCGCGGCCCTACTAAGCGGATTTCGCCGAAGTGGTGACCGGTTCGGCACCGAAAATCCGCGACAAGACAAGACCCTGAGCGGGCGAAGCGTTGGCCCGCCAACGCAAGTCTGCTGAGGGGCGCGGCTCAGGCCTTCGCGTCGATGAGCTGGGCGATGCGGCGCAGGGCCAGCCCGTAGCCCTGCGTGCCCAGGCCCGCGATCACCCCGTCGGCGCGCAGCGAGACGTAGGAGTGGTGGCGGAAGGCCTCGCGC
>NZ_JAZFXT010000048.1:0-23539 GCF_036448855.1 Methylobacterium ajmalii | reverse complement strand
CGAGCGCGGTCGTGACCTTGGAGATGTACTGGATCGCGTTCTGGCCGATGCTGGCGACGAGGCCGGCGACGAACGAGGTCTTGACGTAGGCCGCGAGGCGCTCGTCCCACTGGCTCTTGAGGGTGGGTTCGACCGCGAGCGCCTTGACGGTGTGGATGCCGACCACCGACTCGATCAGGAACTGGCTCGACAGGGCCGAGCGGTTGAACTGCTCCAGGGTCTTCTCGCGCAGGACCGGCCGAAGCAACACCGCCACCAGGATGTAGCAGGGGATCGACAAGGTGACGACCAGCGCGAGCAGCGGCGAGTAGACGTACAGGATCGCGAGGAACAGCAGCGTGAACGGCACGTCGATCGCCGAGGTGAGCGCCTGGCCGGTGAGGAAGTTGCGCACCGTCTCGAGCTCGCGCACCCGTGCCACGGTCTGGCCGGCGGGCCTCGTCTCGAAGTAGCCGAGCGGCAGGCGCATCAGGTGGTCGAACAGCCGCGCGCCGAGCTCGACGTCGATGCGGCTCGCGGTATGGGTGAGGATGTAGCCGCGCAGGTATTGCAGCACGACGTGGAACAGGCCGAGCGCCACGAGGCCGACGGCGACGAGCGTCAGGGTCGAGTAGCCGCGGTGGACCAGCACCTTGTCGATGGTGATCTGGAAGAAGATCGGGGTGATCAGCGCGCAGAGCTGGATGAACAGCGAGGCGACCAGCACCGTGGTGAGCGGCTTGCGGTAGCGCCAGACCGACGGCACGAACCAGGTCAGGCCGAAATGGTGGAGCGCGGTCTGGAGGTTGGCGCGGCGCGCGATCAGCACGATGGTGCCGGTCCAGCGCGGGAGGAACAGTTCGGGCTCGACGTGGTCGGCGGTGCGGGCGACCGGATCGATGATCCGGAGCTTGCCGTCCTCAAGGCGCCGGCCGAGGACGACGAAGCGGCCGTCGTCGACCTCGAGGATCGCCGGGAGCGGGATGCCGTCGAGGCGCGACGGCTTCTGGTCCCGGAGCAGGCGGCCCTTGAGGCCGAGGCGGCGGGCGCCGCGCACGACGTCGACGCCGCTCATCGGGGCCTGGCCGAGGCCGAGGTCGTGGCGGACCTGGGCCGGTTCGCACGGGACCTGGTGGAACGAGGCGACGAGGGCGAGCGCGCCGAGGCCCGAATCGGGCCGCGCCGCGGGCAGCTCCGCGGCTCCGGGTCCCGCGTGGCCGGGGCCTGCCTGTGCGGCCGCGTCTTGCACCATGTCCCTTGCCCCCGATTCTGCTGCGCAGTCTTGCCGGCTCGTGCCGCGCATCCATCTCGCGGACTCGCGGCGCTTGAGAGAATTCGACCGTTCGGGACCGGCTTGGTCGCGGCCGGCCCGGCGCTCCGCGGCGAACGCTCCGCACGGCGCGCGGGCCGCGACTGTTTCGCGTCGGCTGAATCCGGAAACCTCTTGGCCGGACGGCATGATGGTTTCATGACAGGGGACGCGCCGGGGCCACCCGCCGGTCGGCCTGCTTCGTGCATGGTGCTGCGCCGAACCGATCACGGGAGGCTCGATGCCGGCACCTCGTCCGCAGACGCATCGCGGGCCGCGCGAGCGCCCTCGCCCCAAGGGACTCCTCGCCCCAAGGGACTCCTCGCCCGGTGAGGACCTCCAACTCATGAGCTCTTCCACCCCATGACCACCGTCATCCTGGGCGGAGCCGGCTTCGTCGGGCTGAACCTCGCCCACCACCTCCTCGCGGGCGGCGGCGACGTGCGGCTCCTCGACCGGGCCCCGCCTCCGCCGGCGCTCCTCGCGGCGCTCGCCGCGCCGCCCGGCCGCCTCGACCTCGTGCCCGGCGACGTGACCGATCCGGCCGCCCTGTCGGCGGCGATCCGCCCGGGCACCGACGCGGTGGCGATCGCCGCCGCGGTGACGGCGGACGCCGCCCGCGAGGCCGCCGATCCGGCATCCATCCTCGCCGTCAATCTCTCGGCGGTCGTCCCGATCCTGGAGGCCTGCCGCCGGGCCGGGGTGCGCCGGGTGGTGAACCTGTCCTCGGCGGCGGCCTACGGCGCGACGCGAGCCGAGCGCCTGTCCGAGGACCTGCCGGCGCGGCCCGAGAGCCTCTACGCCGTCACCAAGTTCGCCTCGGAGGCCGTGCTGACGCGGCTCTGCGGGCATTGGGGACTCGACGGGGTGAGCGTGCGCCTGAGCGCGGTGTTCGGCCCGTTCGAGCGCGACACGTCGTTTCGCGATACCCTGAGCCCGCAGGCGCAGATCTGGGCGGCGGCGCGGGCCGGCACCCCGGCCCTGCTGCCGCGGCCGGGTCTGCGGGACTGGCTCTACGCCCCGGACGCCGCCGCCGCGGTGGCGCGGATCCTCCACGCGCCGCGCCTGGATTCCCGGCTCTACAACGTGTCGAGCCCCGTCGTCTGGCCGGTGCTGGCCTGGGGCGAGCGGCTGGCGCGGTCCCGGCTCGCACAGGCCGGCTTCGCCTGCCGCCTCGCCGCACCGGGCGAGGCCCCGACGATCACGCTGCACGGCGACACCGACCGGCCGCCGCTGGCGACCGACCGGCTGCGCGACGAGCTCGGCTGGGAGGCCGCCCATGGATGCGACGCCTCCGCCGATGCGTTCCAGGCCTGGCACGAAGCGCGGGAGGATGTCCCATGAGGTTCGACGGCAAGGTCGCAGTGGTGACCGGCGGCGGCTCCGGGATCGGCGCCGCGACGGCGCGGCTCCTCGCCGAGGCCGGCGCCCGGGTGGCGGTGATCGACCGGGACGATGCGGCCGCGCAGGCCGTGGCGGCGGAGATCGGAGGCCTCGCCCGGGCCTCGGATGTCGGCGATCCCGGGGCGGTCGCCGCCGACGCCGCGGCGATCGTCGCGGCCCTCGGCGGCATCGACGTGCTGGTGACGGCGGCGGGTTTCTCCGTCGGCGGCACCGTCGAGACCACCGCGCCCGCGGACTGGGACGCGGTGTTCCGCGCCCATGTCGGCGGCACCTGGCTGTGGGCCAAGGCAGCGGTGCCGGTGATGCGGGCCCGCGGCGGCGGCGCGATCGTCACGGTCGCCTCGCAGCTCGCGCTCGCCGGCGGGCGCGGCAACAGCGCCTACATCGCCGCCAAGGGCGCGGTGCTGAGCCTCACCCGCACCATGGCGCTCGACTTCGCCGCTGACGGCATCCGGGTCAACGCCGTGGTGCCGGGCGCGGTCGAGACGCCGCTTCTCGCCCGCAGCTTCGCCCGCGCCGCCGACCCGGCCGCCGCCCGCGCGGCCTCCGAGGCCCGCCACGCGATGAAGCGCCTCGGGCAGCCCGAGGAGGTCGCCCGCGCCGTCCTCTATCTCGCCAGCGATGCCGCCTCCTTCACCACCGGCGCCGCCCTGCCGGTGGAGGGCGGCTGGCTCTCCGCCTGAAGGTTTTGCATGTCCCTCGACGCTCTTCGGCTCCGCGTCCGCGACGAGATCGCCCGCACGGCCCATCCCCGCGCGCCCTGGCTCACCCCCCGCACCGGCCCGGACGGCCAACCCGCCCACGACGTGATCGTGGTCGGGGCCGGGCAATCCGGCCTCGCCATCGCGTTCGGGCTGATGCGGGCGCAGGTCACCAACATCCTGGTGCTCGACCGGGCACCGAAAGGCTTCGAGGGCCCCTGGCTCACCTACGCGCGGATGCGCACCCTGCGCAGCCCGAAGGACTTCACCGGACCCGATCTCGGCCTGCCGGCGCTCACCTATCAGTCCTGGCACGAGGCCCGCTACGGGCAGGCCGCCTGGGAGGCGTTGGACCTGATCCCCCGGGAGGACTGGGCCACGTATCTCGCCTTCGTGCGCGACGCCACCGGCGTGCCGGTCGAGAACGGCGTGACCGTCACCGGGATCGCGCCGGCCGGCGATCTCCTGGCGGTGACGGATTCGAGTGGCACGGTGCGCTACGCCCGCAAGGTGGTGCTCGCCACCGGCCAGGAGGGCGCCGGGCGCTGGGCGCTGCCCGACGCACTCCGCGACCTGCCGGCCGGCCGCGTCGCCCGCACCGACGACGCCATCGACTTCGCGCATCTCGCGGGCAAGCGCGTCGCGGTGATCGGCGCCGGTGCCTCGGCCTTCGACAACGCCGCCACGGCGCTGGAAGCCGGCGCCGCCGCGGTGACCGTGCTGTGCCGGCGGGCCGAGGCGCAGGTGGTGCAGCCCTATCGCTGGCTGACCTTCGCGGGCTTCCTGCGCCATCTCGGCGACCTCGACGACGCCTGGCGCTGGCGCTTCATGAGTGCGGTGATGGGCCTGCGCGAGGGCTTTCCGCAGGCGACCTGGGACCGCTGCGCCCGGCACCCGGCCTTTCGGTTTCTCCCCGGCGCCCCCATCCGCGCGGCGCGGATGGACGGCGGCGCGGTCGTCCTCGACACGCCGCGGGGCGCGGTGACCGCCGATCTCGCGATCGCGGCCACCGGCATCACCGTCGATTACGCGGCGCGGCCCGAATTGTTAGCGTTTGCCCACAACATCGCCACCTGGGGCGACCGCTACGCCCCGCCGCCGGAGGAACGCGACGAGCGCCTCGCCGCCTACCCGTATCTCGGCGGCGACTACGCCTTCACCGAGCGCGAGCCCGGCCTGACGCCGTGGATCGGAAACATCCACCTGTTCGGCATCGCCTCCACGGTGAGCCACGGCCCCTCCGGCTCGTCGATCAACGCGATGACGACCGCGGTGCCGCGCCTCGTCTCGGGCCTGACCCGGGGATTGTTCACCGCCGATCTCGACCGCCACTGGACCGACTTCCAGGCGTACGACGTACCCCAGGCGGTGCTGCGCTGAGCCTTCGTGTTAGCTCTTGCTCCCGGCTCGTGCCTGGTCTCGAATGACGCTCGCTGGAACGGCCCTTGCAAGTAGGCCGACCGGATCGGGGATGCAGGGAAGGAACCGGCGTGACGAAGACCAGCATGCGGACGGGCGGCCTCGCGGCGGCCCTGCTCACGGCCCTCGTCGTGGCGGGGCCGGCGAGAGCCCAGAGCCGGGCCGAGACCCTGCGCTACGTCACGGGGGCCGCGGTCAACACCCTCGACCCGACCATGCCGGGCACCACCCGCGAGGCCTTCGCGATCAGCCTCTCGACCTACGACCGCCTCGTCACCTTCGGCCGCAAGAAGCTCGGCGACAACTGGGTGTTCGACCTCGATTCGGTGCGCGGCGAGCTGGCCGAACGCTATGAGGTCAGCCCCGACGGCCTCACCCTCACCTTCTACCTGCGCAAGGACGCCAAGTTCCAGGACGGCACCCCGGTCACGGCCGACGACGTGAAATGGTCGCTCGACCGCGCCGTCTCGGCGAAGTCGCTGGCTGCGCCGCAGCTCCTCACCGGCTCGCTGACGAGCCCCGACCAGTTCGCGGTGGTCGATCCCCACACCTTCAAGGTGACGCTGCCGAAGCCCGACCGGCTGGCGCTCCCGAACCTCGCCACCGTCTACGCCATCGTGATCAACTCCAAGGTCGCGAAGTCGCACGCGACGCCGGAGGACCCGTGGGCGCAAGGATGGCTCAAGGACCACGCCGTCGGCAGCGGCGCCTACGGCGTCGACGTGTTCAAGCCCGGCGAGCAGGTGGTGCTGAAGCGCAACGCCGACTGGACCGGCGCCGCGCCGGACAAGCCCGCCGGCTTCAAGCGCATCATCGCCCAGACCATTCCCGATCCGGCGACCCGCGCCAACCTCGTCGAGAAGGGCGACGCCGACATCGTCATCGACCTCCAGGCCAACGACGCGCTGGCGCTGAAGGAGCGGGGCAAGCTGAAGGTGATCGCCACGCCGCAATTCAACGCGGTGACGCTGATCTCCTTCAACACGAAGCTGCCGCCCTTCGACAAGGTCGAGGTGCGCCAGGCGCTGGCCTACGCCCTGCCCTACGATTCGATGTTCAAGGCCGCCCTGTTCGGCCGCGGCAAGCCGCTCTTCGGTGCGACCTGGGGCGAGGGCGATCCGGCCCCCGTCTTCCCCGTCGCCCAGCCGGTGACCCTCGATCTGCCCAAGGCCAAGGCGCTGCTGGCGAAAGCCGGGCTGCCGGACGGGTTCTCGACCACCTTCAGCTTCAATGTCGGCCAGGCCGCCACCGCCGAGCCGATGGCCGCGCTGATCCGCGAATCGCTCGAAAAGATCGGCGTCAAGGTCGAGATCCAGAAGCTGCCCGACGCGCAGATGTCGACGCAGGTGAGCGAGAAGAAGCTGCCGTTCTTCACGGAAGGCATCGTCGCCTGGCTGCCCTCGCCGGATTACTTCTACCGCAACTTCTACACCGGCAACCAGCGCTGGAACTACAGCTCGATCGACGATCCCGAGATCAACGAGCTCGCCGCCAAGGCGCGGTTCGAGCGCGATCCGGCGAAGTACGACGACGAGGCCCGGGCCCTGAACAAGCGCCACCTCGCCCTGATGCCGCAGATCCCGATCTGGCAGCCGAACCAGGACGCCGTGATGGCCCAATCCGTCGAGGGCTACACCTACCAGTTCCACCGCCAGGTCGATTACCGCGACCTGTCGAGGAAGTAGGATGGCCTCCGCCTCCGGCATCGCCCGGCGCACCGGGCGGCGCTTCCTGTCCTCGCTGCCTGCACTTCTCGGCGTCCTGGTCTTCACCTTCCTGCTGATGCGGGTTTTGCCCGGCGACCCGGCGGTGTTCTTCGCCTCCGGGCCCAATGCCGGCAAGGCGGAGATCGAGGAGATCCGCCGCCAGATGGGCCTCGACAAGCCGGTGCCCGAGCAGCTGGTGCGCTATCTCGGCGACGTGGCGCGCGGCCAGCTCGGCCGCTCGATGACGACCGGCCAGCCCGTGCTGGCGGATCTGCGCCAGCGCCTGCCGGCCTCCCTCGAACTGACGGTCTCGGCGCTTGTCATCGCGCTCGCGCTGGCGATCCCGCTCGGGATCGCGGCGGCGCTCCGGCCCGGCTCGGCGGTGGATCACGCCGTGCGCTTCCTCTGCGCGCTCGGTGTCTGCGTCCCGACCTTCGTGTCGGGGCTGCTGCTGATCTACGTCTTCTACTACCTGCTCGGCGTGGCGCCGGACCCGACCGGCCGCGTCGACGTGTTCGCGGCGAGCCCACCGGACATCACCGGCTTCCTGCTGATCGACTTCCCGCTCGTCGGCGACTGGGAGGGCTTTCGCGCCGCGGCCGGGCAATTGGTGCTGCCGGCGCTCACCATGGCGTTGTTCGTGCTGGCGCCGCTCGCCCGCATCACCCGGGCGGCGATGCTGAGCGTGCTCGGCAGCGACTTCATCCGCACCGCCCGGTCGCTCGGCCTGCCGCGGCGGCGGGTGATCGTGACCTATGCGCTGCGCAACGCGATCCTGCCGGTGCTCACCATCGCGGGCATCGTCTTCTCGGCCATGCTCGGGGCCAACGTGCTGGTGGAGAAAGTGTTTTCCTGGCCCGGGGTCGCCTCCTACGCGCTCGATGCGCTGCTCGCCTCCGATTACGCCCCGGTCCAGGGCTTCGTGCTCTTGATGGCGAGCCTATTCGTCGTCGTGAACCTCACGGTCGACGTGCTCTACGGCCTCGCCGACCCGCGCGTCTCCATCGAGTGATCGGATGCGAGGAACCCGATGAACGCCGTCTCCCCGACCCTCGCGCCCCCGCCCAGCACCCTGCGGCACGCTGCCTACGTGCTGCGCGAGAATCCGCTGACCGCCGTCGCCGCTGCCGGCGCGTCGCTGCTCTGCCTCGTCGCCGTCTTCAGCCCCTGGCTCACCCCCTACGATCCCGTCGCCTCCGACGTCTCGGTGGCGCTCCAGCCGCCGAGCGCCGCGCACTGGGCCGGCACCGACCAGCTCGGCCGCGACGTGCTGAGCCGCATCGTCGAGGCGACCCGGCTCGACCTCGCCATCGCGCTCTCGGCGGTGGGGCTCTCCTTCGCGCTCGGCGCGGTGATCGGGGGGGTCAGCGGCTATGCCGGCGGCCGGCTCGACCGGGTGGTCGGGCGCCTCGTCGACGTGCTGATGGCCTTCCCGCTCTTCGTCCTGGCGATGGCGCTCGTCGCGGCCCTCGGCAACCGGGTCGAGAACATCGTCATCGCCACCGCGATCATCAACCTGCCGTTCTACATCCGCTTCGCCCGGGCCGAGGTGAACGTGAGGCGCGATGCCGGCTACGTCGAGGCGGCGCGGGCCGGGGGCGAGGGCCACCTCGCGGTGGTCCTGCGCTTCCTCCTGCCGAACGTGCTCCCGGCCATGGCGGTGCAGATCTCGCTCAACCTCGGCTGGGCGATCCTCAACGCGGCCGGCCTATCCTTCATCGGGCTGGGCGTGCGCCCCCCGACGCCGGAATGGGGGATCCTCGTTGCTGAGGGCGCGCGCTTCATCACCACCGGCAAGTGGTGGCTCGTCGCCTTCCCGGGCCTCGCCCTGATGCTGGCGGTGCTCTGCTTCAACCTGCTCGGCGACGGCCTGCGCGACATCCTCGATCCCCGGATGCGGACCTGATGCAGCCTCCCCTTCTCTCGATCGAGGGCCTGCGGGTCACCTTCGCGACCCGGCGCGGCCCGGTCGAGGCCCTGCGCGGCGTCTCGCTTTCGGTGGCGCCGGGCGAGAGCCTCGGCCTCGTCGGCGAATCGGGCTCGGGCAAGTCCGTCACCGCCTTCGCGGCGGCGCGCCTCCTCGACCGGGCCGGTCGCATCACCGGCGGCAGCGTGCGCTTCCGCGGCCAGGACGTGACCCGGCTCGCGGCGGCGGATCTCCGGGCGGCGCACGGCCAGGCGATCGGGATGATCTTCCAGAATCCGCGGGCGGCGCTGAACCCGATCCGTCCGATCGGCCGCCAGCTCGCCGACGTGCTGATGGCGGGCGGGCTGTCGAAGGTCCAGGCGAAGGAGCGAGCGTTGGAGAGCCTGGAGGCGGTGCGCATCCGCGACGCCGCGCGCCGCCTCGATGCCTATCCGCACGAACTCTCCGGCGGCATGTGCCAGCGGGTGATGATCGCGCTGGCGCTCGCCTGCCGGCCGGCGCTTCTCATCGCCGACGAGCCGACCACCGGCCTCGACGTGACGACCCAGAAGACCGTGATGGATCTCGTCGCCCGGCTCACCGCCGAGCGCGGCATGGCGATGATCCTCATCACCCACGATCTCGGCCTCGCCGCGCAGTATTGCGGCCGCATCGCCGTGATGGAGCAGGGCCGCCTCGTCGAGGAGGGCGAGCCGGGGGCTCTGTTCGCCAAGCCCCGCCACCCCTACACCAAGCGCCTCGTCGCCGCCTCGCCGACCCCGACCTCGACGCTCTCCGACCTCGTGCCGGAGAGTCCTCGCTCCCCGGCCCGGCCGCGCCCGGCCCCCGCCCCCGGCACCCCGCCGCTCCTCGCGGTGGAGGGACTCGGAAAGATGTTCGGCGGCGCCATGGCGGTGGAGGACGTGTCCTTCTCGCTCTGCGAGGGCGAGAGCCTCGGTCTCGTCGGCGAATCGGGTTCGGGCAAGAGCACCACGTCGCGGATGATCTGCCGGCTCCTCGATGCCAGCGCCGGGAAGATCCTGTTCGACGGCGAGTCGATCGGCACGATTCCGGCCCGCGATTTCCACCGCTCGCCCCATCGGCGCGCGATCCAGATCGTGTTCCAGGATCCGACCGACAGCCTCAACCCGCGCTTCTCGGCCTTCGACTGCATCGCCCATCCGCTCAGGCGCCTGACGCCCCTGCGGGGCGAACCCTTGCGCCTCCGGGTGATCGAGAGCGCCGAGCGGGCGGGCCTCCCGTCGGCCCTCCTCGACCGCTTCCCGCACCAGCTCTCGGGCGGCCAGAAGGCCCGCATCGGCATCGCCCGGGCGATCGCCGTGAAGCCGCGCCTCCTCGTCCTCGACGAGCCGACGGCGGCCCTCGACGTCTCGGTCCAGGCCGGGGTGCTCCGCCTCCTCGACGACCTGCGCCGGGAGGACGGGCTCGCCGTCCTGTTCGTGAGCCACGACCTCAACGTGGTGCGGATGATGTGCGAGCGCACCCTGGTGCTCCAGGGCGGGCGGGTGGTCGAGGAGGGCGTCAGCCGCGACCTCTTCCGCAGTCCGCGCACCGCCTACACGCGGGAGCTGCTGGCCGCGATCCCGCATTTCCGGCCGGGGCAGCCGCGGGGGCTCGCGGCGGAGCCGGCCGCGTGAGGCGTCCGCACTCAGGGGACTTATCTCCCATCCGGCACCTCGTCCTGAAGTATCAGTCCATCATAGATGGACTGACCTCGAAGGAGGCCTCCAGTTGTCTCGGCGATCCCTGGAGCCCTCCATCGAGGCCCACTTCGTGGGCACCTCAGGATGAGGCCGTGGGCAGGATGCCCCCGCACTCAAACATCGTCTGACAGATACTCGTAGGACATTTTACCATGCGCGTGATCCGCACCGCCGCCGCCCAGCTCGGGCCCATTCAGAAGGCCGAGGGCCGCGACAGCGTCGTCGCCCGGATGATCGCCCTGATGGACGAGGCCAAAAGCCAGGACGCCGACCTGATCGTCTATCCGGAACTGGCGCTCACGACCTTCTTCCCACGCTGGTACCACGCGGACCGCGCCGAGGCCGACCCCTGGTTCGAGCGCGAGATGCCGGGCCCGGCCACCGCGCCGCTCTTCGCCCGGGCGCGCCAGCACGGCATGGCGATGTCGTTCGGCTATGCCGAGCTGACGCCGGAGGGCCGGCACTTCAACACCTCGATCCTGGTCGACCGCGACGGCGCCATCGTCGGCAAGTATCGCAAGGTCCATCTGCCCGGCCACGACGAGTTCGACCCCGAGCGCACCCACCAGCACCTGGAGAAGCGCTACTTCGAGCCGGGCGACCTCGGCTTCCCGGTCTGGCGGATGCTCGGCGGCATCCTCGGCATGTGCATCTGCAACGACCGGCGCTGGCCCGAGACCTACCGGGTGATGGGGCTGCAGGGCGTCGAGATGGTGGTGCTCGGCTTCAACACCCCCTCGGTCAACAGCCAGCGCAACGCCGAGGGCATCGAGGAGCGGCTGTTCCACCACCGCCTCTCGGTCCAGGCCGGCGCCTACCAGAACGCCACCTGGGTGGTGGCGGTGGCCAAGGCCGGATCGGAAGACGGTCATCACCTCACCGGCGGTACCCTGATCGTCGACCCGAACGGGAAGATCGTGGCCGAGCTCCCCGGCGAGGCCGACGGCGTGATCGTCGCCGCCTGCGACCTCGACGAGACCCGGTTCGGCAAGGAGACGATCTTCGACTTCGCCCGCCACCGCCGACCCGAACATTACGGCCGCATCACCGCCCAGACCGGCGTGGTGCTGCCCGAGTGAAGCCCGGCGGCGCGACCTCAGGCGAGCGCCACGATGCCGATCGCCATCGCGACCGCGGCCTGCGTCGGGTCGATGACCGGGATGCCGAGCTCCCGCTCCAGGCCGCGGCGGTGTACCGCCATGCCGGCGCAGCCCATCACGATGACCCCGGCCCCGTCCCGGTCGCGCAGGTCGCGGCCGACGGCGATCATCCGGGCGAGCGTGTCCGGGCCGCTCGCGGTCTCGGCCACCGTCATCTCGAGCGCCCGCTCGCCGGCCAGCCGCTCGCTCACGCCCATCTGGCGCAGGGCCCGCAGGTGGCGCGGGATCGAGCGGCTGGCCACCGCGATGACGCCGAACCGGTCGGCCCGGGCGAGCGCGGTCAGGATCCCGCATTCCGCGATGCTGAGGACCGGCCGGTCGGTCGCCTCGCGGCAGACGTGCAGGCCGGGATCGGAGTAGCAGGCGATGACGTACGCGTCCGCCGCCTCGCGCCGCACGAGGTCGCGCAGGGGCAAGGCCACCTGCTCGACATCGGCCTGCGACTGGATGCCGAACGGCCCCTCGGCCAGCGTCTGGCAGTCGATGGCGAGGCCCGGCCGCGCGAGGGGCGCCAGCGCGTGATCGAGGCCGCGGGTGACGGCCTCGTTCGAGTTCGGGTTGATGACGAGGATGCGCCGGTCTGCCGTCATGGTGGCCCCCTGATGTGTCAGACCTTCAGCCTAGCAAGTTTCGGACGAGGAGCGTTTGTATGAGTGAGCCCGCCTTCGACACCGTGATCCGCGGCGGCACCGTCGCCACCGCGAGCGACGTCTTCTCCGCCGATCTCGGCATCCTGGACGGCCGGATCGCGGCGATCGGCCTCGACCTCGCCCCGGGACGGCGGGAGATCGACGCGCGGGGCAAGCTCGTCCTGCCGGGCGGAATCGACAGCCACGCCCATATCGAGCAGCTCTCGGCCTCGGGGCTGATGAACGCCGACACCTGGGAGAGCGCGACCCGCTCGGCGGCGCTCGGCGGCACCACCAGCGTCGTCGCCTTCGCGGCCCAGCATGTCGGGATGGATCTGGCGAAGGTCGTCGAGGACTACACCGCGCTGGCCGCGCGCGGCGCGGTGATCGACTACGCCTTCCACCTGATCGTGGCCGACGCGACCGAGAAGGCCCTGAGCCGGGACATCCCGGCGCTGGCGAAGGAGGGCCACCTCTCGCTCAAGGCGTTCATGACCTACGACCGCCTGCGGCTCGCGGACGAGGCCCTGCTCGACCTGATGGCGGCGGCCAAGGCGGTGGGCGCGCTCGTCTGCGTCCACGCCGAGAATCACGGGCTCATCGCCTTCGCGAGCCGGCAATTGCTGAAGGAGGGCAAGACGGCGCCGAAGTATCATGCCGCCAGCCATCCCCGGCTGTCGGAATCGGAAGCGTTCGAGCGGGTGGTGCGGTTCTCGCAGTATCTCGACCAGCCGGTGATGATCTTCCACGTCTCGACCGAGGAAGGCGCCGCGATCCTGCGCCGGGCCCGCGGCGAGGGCGCCAAGGTCTATGCCGAGACCTGCCCGCAATACCTCTTCCTCACCGAATCCGACCTCGACCGGCCGGGGCTGGAGGGGGCGAAGTGGATGTGCTCGCCGCCGCTGCGCGAGGCCCGCGACCAGGAGGCCCTGTGGCGCGCCCTCGATCTCGGCGACCTCCAGACCGTCTCCTCCGACCACGCCCCCTACCGCTACGACGAGACCGGCAAGCTCAAGGCCGGTCCGGGGGCGACCTTCAAGGAGATCGCCAACGGGATGCCGGGCCTGCAGATGCGCCTGCCGCTGCTCTTCGACGCCATGGTGTCGGGCGGGCGGCTCGGGCTGAAGAAATTCGTCGAGATCACCGCGACGGCACCGGCCCGGATCTACGGCCTCTCGAACAAGGGCTCGGTGGCGGTGGGGATGGATGCCGACCTCTGCCTGTGGGACCCCGACAAGCGCGTCACCCTCTCGGACGACATGGTGGAGGATCGCACCGGCTTCACGCCCTATGCCGGGCGCACCCTGAAAGGCTGGCCCGAGACGGTGCTCCGCCGCGGCCAGGTGATCGCCGAGGGCGGCACGGTGACGGCGGAGGCGGGCAGCGGCGCGCCGATCCGGCGGCGCTGAGCGGCGAAGCGGGAGGGCGAGCCACCCCGCACGGGCCGGCGACCGGCGGCGGGGCGGGCACGCTCGTCCCCGCCGCGACAGCGGCAGCGAAGCCACGGTGACCGGAGATCGGCCGCGGATCGCCCGATTCCGCGGCGATCCGTGGCGTGTGGCGGGAGAATCGCCCTAGGTTGGAGACTCGATCGAGGAGTCATCCCGCTGTCAACGGCCAAGTCGACGACTGCCCCGGTATCCACCGCTCCGACGGTGCGCCGCAGCTGGTTCTGGACCGCGCTCCAGGCCACCGAGCGCCTGCGCGCCCGGGCCTGGCTCGGCGACCTCGTCGCGCTCGGCGCGACCGCGGCGGCGCTCGGCCTGCGGCTGGCGGTGGACGACGTGCTGCCGCCGGGCTTTCCCTACCTGACCTTCTTCCCGGCGGTGATCCTCACCACGTTCTTCTGCGGCCTGCGGGCCGGCATCACCTGCGCCACCTTGAGCGGGCTGTCGGCCTGGTACTTCTTCCTGCCGCCGAGCACGGGGTTCATCCTCTCGGCGCAGTCGGGGCTGGCGCTCGCCTTCTACGTCTTCATCGTCGCCGTCGATATCGGGCTGATCCACATCATGCACACGGCGAGCGTGCGGCTGCGGCACGAGCGCGCCGTGACGGCCGGGCTCTACGAGCAGCAGCGCACCATGTTCCAGGAGCTGCAGCACCGGGTGGCGAACAACATGCAGTTCGTCGCGGCGCTCCTTACCCTGCAGAAGCGCCGGGTCGGCAACGACCCGCAGGCGGCGCTCGCCGCCCTCGACGAGGCGCGCATCCGCCTCGAGACGATCTCGCGCATCCACCGGCGGCTCTACGACCCGAGCCGCATCTCCCTGCCGGTCGGCCAGTACCTGCAGGAGCTCTGCGGCGACCTCCTCGACGCGACGGGGGCCCGCAACATCGTCTGCCTGGTCGACGTGCCGCCGGTGCGCTTCGACCTGACGCGGCTCACCACCCTGTCGCTGCTCGTGGTCGAGGTGGTGACCAACGCCCTGAAGCACGCCTTTCCCGAGGGTGCCCGCGGCTCCATCACGATCCGGATCGAGGCGACGGCGCCGGACCGGATGGCGCTCACCATCGCGGATGACGGGCGCGGCATCCCGGCCGGGTTCGACCCGGAGGCGAGCCGGAGCCTCGGCTTGCGCATCGCGCAAGGGCTCGCGGCCCAGCTCGACGGCACCCTCACCTATGCGGGCGGCCCCGGCACGGTGGTGCGGCTCGATTTCGCCGCCGAGGCCCCGGGCGCCTGAGCGCCGGGGCCGCCTATCCGTCAGGACAGGCGCAGCAGCAGCGCCAGGGCGGAGACGATCAGCACCGCGAAGGTCGCCAGGATGCCGCCGCCGCGGCAGGCATACTGGCGCGGCGAGTTCGCCGGCGCGGTCATGCCGAACGGGTGCAGCACCCGGCCGACCAGCAGCACCGCGAGCAGGCCGTGGACCAGGCCCCGGCTGCCGCCATGGGCCTCCAGCAGCCCGACGACGATCAGGATCAGCGGCACGTACTCGGCGAAGTTGGCCTGGGAGCGGGCGCGGTGCAGCAGCACGGCATCGCCGCCGTCGCCGTGCAGCACGTTGGCGGAGAGTCGCCGCGCCATCACCCAGATCGACAGCCCGGCGAAGAGCAGGGCCAGGACCGCTGCGTAGCCGGCGGTCAGGGACGGAAAAACCATGGTGGTCTCCTCAAGCGCGAGTCGGCGCATGGATGGGGCAACCGTTGTGCTCCGCCCGGAATCCGGCCGAGCTCGGATAGACGGCGCGGCGCGCCCGCATCACCGAGCCGAGCGGCCGATGCGCCGCCAGGCCGTGCCAAGGGCTGAAGGCGAGGCCGTCGTCGAGGCGCCGGACCTTCTCGTCGCTCCACGATTCCTGCGGCGCGATCGTGATCCGCGCCACCGGGACGTAGGGGCTCGCCTCCTCCGGCCAGGGCTTCGAGGCATCCTCGACCGGCATCGTCTCGCGGTCGGTCAGCAGCTGGGCCCGCAGCTCCCAAACGCCCTCGTGGGCGCGGAAGAACTCCGAGACCGCCTCGCGCAGGCCGTTCGGCTTGCCGTTGACATTCAGCGACGCTCCCGTGAGGGCGGTCAGCGCCGGCGCGACTGGAGCGACCGCCACCTTGGCGACGTGATCGCCCCAGCGCAGGGCCGCCTGGCTGTAGAAGGTCTCGCCGAGGATATGCGTCTCGGGATGGCCGCCGAGGCTGATCAGCGTCGCGCTCTTGCCCCCCACCGCCTCGAGCGCCCCTTCGAGCCCGCGAAGCGCGGCGGAAAACACCTTCTTGAACACCTGCGGCGTATCGGTGGTGGCGGCCAGGAGCTTCAGGCTCTTCAGGAACGCCTTGGCGTCAGGCGCCGTGAAGGCGGGAGCGTTCGCCAGCACGAAGTCCTGGGTCTCGCCCTCGGCCTCGGGGAGCCGTTCGCCGGAGACCCCGATCACCTTCACGGCAAGGCCCCGCGGGGTCGAGACGCTGTCGTCGAGGATGTCGCCCGGGTTGGTCGAGAGCCGCATGACGACGTCGTAGGAGCCGGGCGCCGCGAACAGCCCCTGCGCCAGCGCCGGGGGAAGACCCGGTAGCACGGTCAGCCGACCGGTCAGGAGGCCGTGGCTCTTGGCGTGGACGCCGCGCACCGCGTGGCCGTAATCCTCCAGCGTGGTCTCCTGGATCTTCCGGAAGACCCGGATCATCTCAGCCTGCACCTCTTCTTCGTCGGGCTGGACGACCTCGAGAGAGGGATCGAACCGAATCGGCGACTGCATCGTGGCGGGTCTCGCTGAATGTCGAGGACGCCGGAAGCGCCTCTGCGTCAGCGGAAACGGTTACCTGCAGCCGGTGTTCCGGCTCTCGATGCGGCAGTCATCGCCCGGGCGAGTTACCGGTCCACCCCCGCGACCAAGGAAACGATTTTTGCCGCTCCGGGTCCAGGGCCGGCCTCGGGAGCACATCGTTCTTTACAACAGGCGTTCGGCGGCAAATTTCTTCTCCGTGCCGCGCGGAGTTTGGGAAGCGCGTTCATTGACGTCCATCCCCGGCACGGCTTGAATGCACCGCACAGGACCACCCGGGGCCGCACGGCGTCGCGCCCGGCCGGAACACCACTACGAGGAGCACTTCCCATGCCCGCCGCCGTGAAGGCCCGTACCCTGGTCGACCGCGGCCGCATCCTCGCCTGGAACACCCTGACGATCGCGGTCTTCGTCGCCCTCACCGCCTACGTGGCGCGGATCGACGCGATCCTGCGGTAGCGCGCCGCGCTCACTCCTCCCTTTCCCGCACCAGACCGAGCGACTCCTCCAGCGCCCCGAGCAGCCGGTCGAAATCCCGCCTCTGCGCCTCGCTGAGCCCGGACAGGAGCTTGGCCTCGCGCGCGAGCAGGATCGGCACCAGCTCGGCATAGGTCTGGCGCCCCTGCGGCGTGAGCTCCAGCATCATCTCGCGCCGGTCGTCGCCGCTCTCCCGCCGGGCGACCAGGCCGAGTTCGATCAGGTGCCCGACAGCCCGGCTGATCCGCGATTTGTGGGTGCGGGTGCACCGCACGACGTAGGCCGCGCTGCGCGGCTCCGCGTGCTGCCCCAGCGTCGCCAGCACCCGCCATTCCGGGATGTCGATCCCGAACCGCGCGTAGTCGGCGGCCAGCGCGTTGCTGAACTCGCTGGCGAGCCGGTTGAGCCGGAACGGCGAGAAGGCGAGCAGGTTCAGGCGGTCCATCGGCTTCGCGTTCGCCTCCACGGCGCTTGAGCGGGTTTGCACCCTATATGAAGTTGCGAGCGCAACATATTATCCGGCGTCCGGCCGCTCATCCCCACGATCGCTCCGGTCCGGCACGCCGCCCCGGACCTCTCGCCGATTCGGACAGGCGACCCGCGAACGGCACGTCGGCGGGTGCGATGACCTCCTGGCGGGCCCGCCACAAGGCCATCACCATCGGCCAGGGCGAGAACCGTCCTTCCCGCGCCTTGTCGGTCAGGTCGCGCAGGTAGGCTCCCGGCGCCGCGATGGCGGTCCCGCGCTGGAGGATCGCCGCGACGACGATTGCCGCCGTCTCTTCGCCCATGACGCCCACCGCCCCGGTCCAGACCGTCGGTCCGATGCCGAGGCTCGCCCGCGCCAGCAACGCCGCGCCGAGAAGGTCGCGCCAATGTCCGATCCCGTGCCGGGCGTAAGCCCCGACATCCGGGCAGGCCTCGAGGACGAGCCTCAACGGCAGCACCCGCGTCGGCGGCACCACGGTGTCGGGTCCGGTCTCCCCGGGATCCGTCTCCTGTCCCCGCAAACCCCGTTCAAGATTCTGGAAAGACTCAGGTTTTGAACTCTGATGGTGGCAGCCGATCTGGGACTCACTGGCGCCCGTTTTTCCGAATTCCAGCGATTCCGCCAGGCACTTATCCACTTCCGCCCGCAAATCCCGCAACCCGCCGGCGATCTCGGCCAGAGCCGCGTTGCCGGCCGAGCGCGGCGGCATCGCGCCTTCTCCCGCGAGATGAGCCTCGACCGCGTCCCAGGCGCCTGCCAGCCCCTCCGCGCGGGCGAAGGCGACGATCTTCGTGATGTCGCGGCGCAGGAGCGAGATCTCCTCGCGCAGGAGCGCCCGTGCCTTGGCGGCCGCCCGCACCTCGCCGGCCAGCGCCTCGAACTCTGCGGCCCTCGCGACGAGCGGCGCGAGGTCGAAGCCGAACGCCTGCTCGATCCGGCCGCCCTCGCCGCGCCTCGCGTAGCGCTTGCCGTTGGGGCTGTCGCGGCGGATCACCAGGCCGGCCTCGACGAGCTGCGTCAGCGCCCGCCGAAGCGTCGTCGGCGACGGGCCATGGGCGCGCACCGACAATTCACGGTTGGAGGGAAACACCACCAGGTCGGCGCCCGGGGTCAGGGCGGTCTCGGGGTGGAAGCTCAGGAGCGCCGACAGGACGGCGAGCGCCCGGTCTCCGATACCGAGGCGGGCCTTCGCTTCGGTCAGGTTGCGGAAGGTCCGCCATTTGTGGCTGGCGGCCTCGTCCGGGCACGCTTTCGCCGCCGCCTGCGCCGCCATCATGGCGAGCGACAACGGCCGCCGCCCGAAGGGCGTCGTCGGTTGGGTCTGGGACATGGCTGTGCCTGTCGTCAGGCAACAGAAAAGGGTTCGCCGAATCGGCGCCACGCTTGACAGAATGTGCCGGATTTGATTCTCTCAGGCTGCCAGGCACTAAGAGAAGGGCTTCCGGGGCGTCGCTTCGGGGGCCTTTTTCTTTTGCCGGATCGATCCTTTCTGGGTTTGCGTGAGTGGAACCGCCTGGGGCGGGGTTAAACCGGGCCGGGTGGCCTGATTCTCACCGGAGCGAGATCTTGACCGAGATCTTGCCCAAGATCTTGGCGGACGAGGAAGCCCGGCTCACGCCGCCCTCCCCCAGGCCCTGACGATCTCGCCGGCAATCTCGGCATTGACCGCATCCAGCGCCTCGACCGCCCGGTCGTAGGCCTGGCGCGTCGCGCCCTCGCGGCCGGCCTCGTAGAGGGTCCGACCCGAGGCGCCGGCCTGCGCGATCGCGCAGGCGAGCGGCACCGCATGGGTCATCACCTGCTCGCCGAAGAGCGCCCGCAACAGCCCGACGATCTGGGTCTGCGGCCCGTCATTCGGCTCGTAGCGGGTGACGAGGTAGCGCAGGAAGTCGTGGCGCAGGTCACCCCCGGCCTCGCGCACGGCGCCGAGCAGGTCGGCGGTCATCCGCAGCGAGCCGGACATGCCGGCGAGGTCGAGCATCTGCGGCTGCACGGTCACCAGGATGCCGGTCGCCGCGCAGAGCGCCCCGAGGGTGAGGACCCCGAGCTGCGGCGCGCAATCGACCACGACGACGTCGTAGCGGCCGGAGACCCCCGCCAGGGCCTCGGCGACGCGGCCGACCGCGCCCTCCGGCATCGCCGCCGAGAGCGGGCCCCCATGCTCGCAGGCCATCAGCTCGAGATGGCCGGGCACGAGGTCGATGCCGGGAAAATGGGTCGGGCGCACGATCTCGCCGAGCGGGCGCTCGCCGCCGTCGCGCCGCACCGCCCCGTAGAGGGTCTGGCTCACGCCGACGTCGAGCTCCGGCCGGCAGCCGAACAGCCCCGACAGCGCCGCCTGCGGGTCGAGGTCGACCGCGAGCACCCGGTAGCCCTGCAGCGCCAGGTACTGCGCCAGGTGCGCCGCCACCGTGGTCTTGCCCGAGCGGCCCTTGACGTTCGTCACCGCCAGGACCTGCAGGTGCTCGCCGGTCCGGCGGTGGCGCAGGTAGCCCGGCCGCGTCCGCGCCAGGTGCCGGCGCACGTCGTTGATCTGCGCCAGGGTGAATTGCCGCCGGCCCGCCGGGCCCTTCTCGGGCTCCAGCCCCTCGTCCGACAGGATCAGCTGGCGCAGGTAGGCGTCGGTGATGCCGATGAGGCGCGCCGCCTCGCCGGTGGGAAAGCGCCGCAATTCGCGCCGCGCCGCCGGAGGGCCGAGGCGCTCGCGCACCTCGCCGATCTGGCGCGACAGCGCGTCGGCATGGGCCGCGATCACGGCATCGAACGACGCGGCGGAGGATGACCTCCGCCCGGCGATTCGACTTTCGGCAGCCTTCGACATCTACGCTTTCCAGCCTCATCCGAGCTTGTGAGCGTAGTTTGGCCGGTTCGGTGGACGGGGAGTCAAGCGTTAAGCCCCGGGCCCTCCGATTCAGGAGTCGACAACCTTTTCTCCACAGGAGTCAGGCGCTTCGCGTCGATCGCGCTGGGACCGACGGGCCGAATCGTGCGTTGGAGCCGAATCGCGATCGTGCCGCCGCCGCCGGATCAGCGCCCGGCGCGCAGCCGGTCGAGCAGTCCGGAATCGGCGTAGCCGTCGGGCACGAGCCCGGCCTCGGCCTGCCAGGCGCGGATCGCCGCCCGGCTGCGCGGGCCGATCCGCCCGTCCACTCCGCCGGCCGGATGGCCCTTCCCCTCCAGCAGCGCCTGGATCTCCCGCCGCTCGTCGCGGGCGAGCGGCCGGTCGTCCCGGGGCCAGGGCCGCACGAAGCCCGGCTCGCCCCGCAGCCGGTCTGAGAGATGCGCCACCGCCAGCGCGTACGAGAAGGCGGCGTTGTAGCCGAGCAGCGCCGAAAAGTTCGGGCGCAGCAGGAAGGCCGGGCCCTTCGCGCCGGCCGGCAGGACGAGGCGCGCGGTATCGCCGTCCGCGCCGATCGGCCGGCCGGCCGGCGCGAGCCCGAGGGTGCGCCACTCGGCCAGCGTCCGCATCGTTGTCTCGTCGGCGAGGCGATAGTCGAACCCCGAGGGCAGCAGCACCTCGCCGCCCCAGCCCTCCCCGGGCCGCCACCCCAAGGTCCGCAGGTACTGCCCCGTCGAGGCGAGCGCGTCCGGCGCCGAGGTCCAGATGTCGGCCCGGCCGTCGCCGTCGAAATCGACGGCGTGGCGCAGGTACGTCGTCGGCATGAACTGGGTGTGGCCCATGGCGCCGGCCCAGGAGCCGGTCAGGCGGTCCGGGCTGGTGCGGCCGAGATCGAGGATCCGCAGGGCCGCCACCAACTCCTCGGTCCAGGTGCCGACCCGCGGCCCCCCGGCGCAGGTGAGGGTGGCGAGCGAGCGAACCACCGGCCGGACCTTGCGGGGATCGTCGAGCACGCTGCCGTAGCCCGATTCGATGCCCCAGATCGCCACCAGCACGTGCCGGTCGACGCCGGTCGATGCCTCGACCGCCGGCAGGCGCGCCTCCGAGACGAGCTTCGCCCGGCCGTCGGTCACCGCCTCCTCGCTCACCGCGGCGTCGAGATAGGCCCAGACCGGCTTCTCGAACTCCGCCTGGCGTCCCGTCGCCGCGACGACGTCCGGATCGGCGGTGAGCCCGGAGAGCTGCGCCTCCGCCAGGGTCGGCGTCACCCCCTGCTCCCGCGCCTTGGCGACGAGGCCGGCCAGGCACTCGGCCATCGCGGGCGGCGCCTCGGGTGCCGGCTGCGCCAGGGCGGCCGGGCCGGCGAGCAGCCCCAGGAGCACCAACCTCATCCGCATCGAAGACCCTCCCGGTCGGTGATCCCGAGAGAATAAGGCGTCCGGCCGCTCCGCGTCAGGGTTCGGGCAAGGCAAAGACCGTCAATTGCCCGCCCGCGGCGGTGTACTGGGACAAGGCGGCGTAGCCGCCGACCGCCCCCGAGCCCTCGGCCGGGTCGGTGAGCCCGGCGGCCAGCCCGATTCCGGCCCAGCCGCCGATCCCGGAGAGCACCGCCACGTATTGCCGGCCGTCATGCATGTAGGTGGTGACGTTGCCGACGATCCCCGAGGGCGTCTTGAAGCGGTAGAGTTCTCGTCCCGTCACGGCGTCGACCGCCTTCAGGTAGCCTTCGAGGGTCCCGTAGAACACCACCCCGCCGGCCGTGGCGAGCGCCCCCGACCAGACCGAGAACGGCTCGGGGATCGACCACTTGATGCGGCCCGAGAGATTGTCCCAGGCGATGAACGCGCCGGTCCGGTCGGTGCCCGGCGGCGGATGCAGCGTCAGCGTCGCCCCGACATAGGCCCGACATAGGGCTGTCCCGGCGTGTAGGTGACGTGGAACGGCTCGTAATCCATGCACATGTGGTTGGTCGGCACGTAGAACAGGCCGGTCGCCGGCGAGTAGGCGGCGGGCTGCTGGTTCTTGGCGCCGAGCGCGCCCGGGCAGATGCCCATGACGGTCTCGTCCTCGCCGGTCGTGCCCGGGGCGTAGCGCTCGTCCACCACCGGGCGGCCATAGGCCGGCGAGGCGGGGTCGAGCTCGATGCGCTTGGCCCAGTTCACGCTCGGATCGAACTTTTGGGCCACCAGCAGCGCGCCGGTCGCCCGGTCGAGGGTGTAGCCGAAGCCGTTGCGGTCGAAATGGGTGAGGAGCCGGCGCCTCTGCCCCTCGACCTCCTGGTCGGTCAGGATCATCTCGTTGACGCCGTCGTAGTCCCACTGGTCGTGCGGCGTCATCTGGTAGACCCAGCGCGCCACGCCGGTGGTCGCGTCGCGGGCGACGATCGCCATCGCCCAGCGGTTGTCGCCCGGCCGCTGCGCCGGGTTCCAGGTCGAGGGGTTGCCGGTGCCGTAATAGACGAGGTCGAGGCCGGGATCGTACGAGAACCAGCCCCAGGCACAGCCGCCGCCGGTCTTCCACTGCTCGCCCTCCCAGCTCTTCAGCGACGAATCGGGGCCGACCGGGCGCCCGAGCTCCGTCGTCTTCGCGGGATCGACCAGCATCTCGGCATCCGGCCCGGTGGCGTAGGCGCGCCAGAGCCGCCGGCCCGTCGCCTGGTCGTAGGCGGTGACGTGGCAGCGCGCGCCGTACTCGCCGCCCGACAGGCCGACGATCACGGCGTCCCGCACCGGCATCACCGCCGCGGTGTTGGTCTCGCCCCGGGCCGGATCGCCGTTCTTGACCGACCACAGCACCTGCCCGGTCTCGGCCTCGAGCGCCACGACGGTGGTGTCGGCGAGCTGCAGGAACACCCGCCCGTCCTTGTAGGCGAGGCCGCGATGGACCGTGTCGCAGCACATCACCGCGACCACCGCCGAATCCTGCCGCGGTGCGTAGCGCCACAGGATCCTGCCGTCCTGGTTCAGGTCGAGGGCCGTCACCGTGTTGGGGAACGGCGTGTGCACATACATGATGTGGCCGACGACGAGCGGCGCGCCCTCGTGCCCGCGCAGCACGCCCGTCGAGTAGGTCCAGGCCACCTTCAACCGCCCGACATTGTCCGGTGTGATCCGGTCGAGGCGCGAGTAGCGCGTGTTGGCGTAATCGACGGTCGGCAGCGCCACCCGGGCCCCCTCTCCGGCGAAAGCCGGGCCGAGGCCGAGCAGCAGGGTCGCCAGCGTCATCGATCTCATGCCCATCCTCCTCGCCCGGCCGCTCCGGGGCGCGGGGACCGTCATAGGCCTTGCCCGCCCGCCGGGCCACGCGCCGGGAGACCCCCGCCGACGTGGCCGCCGACCGACGCTTGACGCTCCACGCGCCCGTCCCATCTCCGACCGGGATATACCTTTGCCAGTCCACGAGGGTGCCGGCGGGCGGCGATGCCCGCTCGCCCGGATCCCGACGTGTTGACAGTCGAGCCGGCTACCCTTAGACAGCCGCTCACCGACGGGGCGCCGACGAACTGGCCGCCCCGCCGAACCTCCCCAGAGACGAGCGAGCGAGGGCCAGGGCAACCCGGCGCCGCCTTCCGTTTCCGAGAAG